>CAZMWC010000558.1:0-1006 GCA_964569805.1 uncultured Gallionella sp. | reverse complement strand
CGATCAATGACAAGGTGCGGATGTACGGGCGCATCGGTCAAGCCCTGCTGGAAGCAAAACAGAGCGGCGGCGATCCGTTCGCCGCCATCGAAACCGTCATGCCGTGGGAAAGGTTTGCAGCCAGCGTCACCGAGGCGCAAAAGCTTGCGCAACCTGCTGATTTCGATTTTTTGCACCGCATCGGCGAAAGCTATGCCACGTTGCGCCGTTACGCACCAGAGTTTCTGGCCGTGCTCAAGCTGCGGGCGGCACCGGCCGCCAAGGGCGTGCTCGATGCCATCGACGTGCTGCGCGGAATGAACAACGACAACGCACGCAAGGTGCCCGCCGACGCGCCGACCGCATTCATCAAGCCACGCTGGGCCAAACTGGTGCTCACAGACGATGGCATCGACCGTCGCTACTACGAGCTGTGCACCCTGTCGGAGTTGAAGAACGCGCTGCGCTCGGGTGATGTCTGGGTGCAGGGGTCACGCCAGTTCAAGGACTTCGACGAATACCTGGTACCGGTCGAGAAGTTCGTCACTCTGAAGCTGGCCAGCGAGTTGCCGCTCGCCGTGGCCACCGACTGCGACCAATACCTGAAAGACCGGCTGACGCTGCTGGAAGCGCAGCTTGCCACCGTCAACCGCATGGCGGTGGCCAACGACCTGCCGGATGCCATCATTACCGAGTCCGGCCTGAAGATCACGCCGCTGGACGCGGCGGTGCCGGAGACCGCGCAAGCCCTGATCGACCAGTCGGCGATGTTGCTGCCGCACGTCAAGATAACCGAACTGCTGATGGAAGTTGATGAGTGGACAGGCTTCACCCGGCACTTCACGCATTTGAAGAGCGGCGACACGGCCAAGGATAAGACCTTGCTGCTGACGACGATCCTGGCTGATGGCATCAATCTTGGACTCACCAAGATGGCCGAGTCCTGCCCTGGCACTACCTACGCCAAGCTGTCGTGGCTGCAAGCCTGGCACATCCGGGATGAAACGTATTCGACGGCGCTGGCCGA
>CAZMWC010000557.1:0-1014 GCA_964569805.1 uncultured Gallionella sp. | reverse complement strand
CCAGCACGCGCCCGAAACCGTTGGCCGCCGCCATCCTGAGAATGACCTGGATCGCTTCGCGGTTGTAATAACGACCGTCACCGCCCAGCACCAGCACCGACCCCGCGGGTGCGGCAATGCTGTCAAACAGGGCTTGCACGAAATTTTCCAGATAGTGCGGCCGCTTGAAAAGGCGCACGCGCTTGCGCAGGCCGGAAGTGCCGGGCTTCTGGTCGGGAAAGGGGGTGGTGGCAATGGTATGGACTTGCATGCTCATTCCTTCCGTTGGCTACAATCTTCGCTTCGCATCTTATCACCCGGCAACGCGGGCATGCCTGTTTCCCTGACCGGCAATTCCTGCAATAATCACGAACGAAATAAATAATATCGAAAGCGGGATGAGCCAGTGATGAGCCAGAATGATTTGAAACGTGCGGTGGCGCGAGCCGCGATTGAGTACGTGCCGGCAGATTGTATCGTCGGTGTGGGCACCGGTTCCACCGCCAACTTTTTCATCGACGAACTGGCCGCGATCAAGCACAGGATACGCGGCGCAGTCGCCAGCTCCGAAGCCTCGGCAAAGCGTTTGCAGGGGCACGGCATCGAGGTGGTGTCACTCAACGATGCGGGCAATCTGCCGGTGTACGTGGACGGTGCAGACGAGATCACGCGCCACATGCACATGATCAAGGGCGGTGGCGGCGCGCTGACGCGCGAGAAGATCGTCGCGGCGGCAAGCAGGAAGTTCGTCTGCGTGTGCGACGCCAGCAAGCTGGTGGATGTGCTGGGCAAGTTCCCATTGCCCATCGAAGTCATTCCGATGGCACGCAGCTCCGTGGCGCGCCAACTGGTTGCATTGGGCGGGCAGCCGAGGCTGCGCGAGAATTTTGTCACCGACAACGGCAATATCATTTTCGATGTGCATGGGCTGCAAATCATGAATCCGGTGGAACTGGAATCCACGCTGGACCATATCGCAGGAATTGTCACCAACGGCCTGTTTGCGCGCCGTGCCGCCGACGTGTTGCTGCTCGG
>CAZMWC010000556.1:0-1023 GCA_964569805.1 uncultured Gallionella sp. | reverse complement strand
TCGATGCCACTGGCGGTCACTCAGGCGGTTGTCGCCGAGCGGCCAGTTCTCGGCCTGCACTGCCGGTGATGAACGCCGTCGATTAAGTCCGCATTCGACCTTGGATTCAACCGGTCGTTGCTCAAAACCATTGCGCCCCCTATCGCTTACAAGATTATACAAAACCACTCTGCCTATACTATTATGCATATGCGGACAGACGAAAACAGGTGATTCACAATTATTCAATTGGCTATGAGAAAAATGAGTGCCTCACTATTTTTAATAATACGGGCCGGTGGGTCCGTCTAATAACTGTTGAACCCCTTCAGGTGATTGAGCCAGTTGAGTATCGAAGGTTTCGTGCAGGAACAATGATTGTTCTTTCCTATACCACGGCCTTCGCTCTTTCTGACGTATCGTGGAGCTGGGCACGCGAGCACGATGCAATATCTTCATCATTGCTTTCGTTGCTAGCACTGCTGTTTGTTTGCGGCATTCCTTATACCGGGTTGCTACGGTTATTAAAATAATCGCCCGCGTTTCCACGCTTCCAATGGGTTGCCTTTTGTCTAATGGTTTCGCTGCCATTGCTTATGCTGCCTAGCTTCAAGTTCAGTGGCGCTGCGACAGGGGGCTGGCAATATTTTCTAATTCCGTTCTGGCAGTTGGTTCTGTATGGCTTGCTGATCCTGTCGTTCAAGATTCTCGTTGCCGCTGACCGGCGGCGTTCTGCAAGCCACGGTACTTGAGTGCAATTCAATGTTGCACTCCGTCGTTTTTCCACCCGTGGCCCAACCCATCATTCCACCGGACCTTGCGCATAAAGCCGCGCAAGGCCGGTGAATTAAAACGTTAGGCCCCATCAAAATCGCCACGCGGCTCGTTTGACAATCTCATTTATTGTAGCTACAGTAAAGATATGATAATCGAGTTCGATCCCGCCAAGGGCGTAGCAAACCAAGCGAAGCACGGTGTGTCTTTGTCTTTGGCTAGTATAACAACACATAAATAACGAAACATGTATCATGCTGTCGCATGCCC
>CAZMWC010000555.1:0-1025 GCA_964569805.1 uncultured Gallionella sp. | reverse complement strand
CGAATTGGCCGCAACCCTGGCTGTTGAGACTTTTGTCGAATCGTTTGGGGCGCATACGCAATCGCGGTTTGCTGATCCGCAATGGTTTCTCGAGAATGCCATGCAGCACGCCCACGAGCGCATCATGGGCATTCCACACGACAGTGACAAAGGGTTCCCCGGGACAACCTGCACGGCCGCGCTGATCCAGGACGGCAAGATATATTGGGGATATGCCGGAGACTCGCGAATTTACGTGCTGCGCAACGATGCAGTGCTGGTAAAATCACGCGACCATTCGATGGTGCATCAGTGGGTCGAGTGGGGCATGATCACCGCTGAAGAGGCTCGGATTCACCCGCAACGCAATCAGATCACCAATTGCCTTGGTGGTGTCCATAACATGTTTTACATGGAACCCGGCGAACCCATCATGCTGCAGTCCGGCGACGTATTGTTGCTTGGCAGCGATGGTCTGTGGGGACCGTTTACCGATCAGGAATTGGCCGAGACGTTCGCCCTGAAGCCGGTCGCCGATGCACTGGATGGTTTGGTCATGCGCGCACTGGAGCGCGAAGCCGGGCATTCCGATAACGTCACCGGTGTGGCAGTGCGCTGGGGCAGCGAAGAAATGGCCCACGATACTGCCGAACCGGTCTGCCACGTGCTCGCCATTCCCTAGCTTTACTGTTCCCATTTCTACGAGTATTTACCATGCGCCCCAGCCAAAGACTCCCCAACCAGTTGCGTGCCATCCGCATCAACCGCCACCACATCAAGCACGCCGAAGGTTCGGTGCTAATTGAATGCGGTGATACCAAAGTGATCTGCACCGCCAGTGTTGAAGAGCGCGTGCCGCCACACAAGAAAGGCTCAGGCGAAGGTTGGGTCACCGCCGAATACGGCATGCTGCCGCGCTCCACCAATGAGCGCATGGGGCGCGAGGCCGCCAAGGGCAAGCAGTCCGGGCGTACCCAGGAAATCCAGCGGCTGATCGGCCGCAGCCTGCGCGCCGTAGTCGACCTCGGCAAGCTCGGCGAGCGCAC
>CAZMWC010000554.1:0-1030 GCA_964569805.1 uncultured Gallionella sp. | reverse complement strand
TAATCGGCTTGCCGAAGTCGCCTTCGGCCATGCCGGTGGCGCGCCACAGGGCGCGCGCGCCGGCCATGTTGCGGCCATGCGTGGAGGTACGGGAACGGTAAACGGGCATAATGTCTCTCTTTGAAAGTTAAAGCGCACGTATAATCGGGCGGTCAATTTTACCCGATTCGCCCATGCTCGTTCACCCGCAATTCGATCCCGTCGCCGTGCAGCTCGGCCCGCTTGCCATCCACTGGTACGGGCTGATGTACCTCGCCGGCTTCATGGCCTTCCTGTGGCTGGGGCGCAAGCGCATCGCCCTGCTGAACCTGCCGCAGATCGACAGAAAACTGCTCGACGACCTGCTGTTTTACGGCGTACTCGGCGTGATCCTCGGCGGCCGGCTGGGCTATGTGCTGTTTTACAAGGCCTCTTATTACCTCGCTCATCCGCTGGAGATTCTGGCGCTATGGCAAGGCGGCATGTCGTTCCACGGCGGCTTTCTCGGCGTGCTGGTGGCGCTGGCGTGGCTTGCCCATAAACGGAATTTGCGCTGGCTGCAACTGACCGACTTCATTGCCCCGCTGGTGCCGCCCGGTCTGGCGTTCGGGCGCCTCGGCAATTTCATCAACGGCGAGCTGTGGGGGCGCCCGACCGATGTGCCGTGGGCAATGGTTTTTCCGCAAGTAGACAACCTGCCGCGCCACCCTTCCCAGCTCTATCAGTTCGCCCTGGAAGGGGTGTTGTTGTTCACGCTGCTATGGCTGTATGCGCGCCGGCCGCGTCCCGTTGGCGCGGTATCCGGGCTGTTTCTGATCGGTTATGGCAGTTTCCGCTTCCTCGCCGAATTTGCCCGCGAGCCGGATGATTTTCTAGGTCTGCTGTCATTCGGCATGAGCATGGGACAATGGCTGAGTCTGCCGATGGTGGTTGCCGGTATGCTGCTGATGCGTTACAGCATACTTCACCCTCACCTCAATCCTCTCCCGCCAGCGGGAGAGGAGGCAAACGAGAAAGGCAATTCTTAATCCTTGCGCCGCTTGACACCCGC
>CAZMWC010000553.1:0-1046 GCA_964569805.1 uncultured Gallionella sp. | reverse complement strand
CAACAACCGCATTGCCATAAACAATGAAGATGAAATCGGCAAGGTGCTGGAGGCATTGACCGCCATGCAGACCAAGATGGGGTTTGAAGTCAACGATGCCCAGCGGCGCGCCAACGAGTCGCTGCGCATCACCAACGCGCTCGACAACGCTTCCACCGGCATCATGATAGCCGACAACGATCTCAACATCATTTACATCAATAAGTCGGTGCAGGCGATGTTGAAGAACGCCGAGGCCGACATCAAGAAAGATTTGCCGAATTTTAATGCCGACAATCTGCTGGGTACCAATATCGACGGTTTCCATAAAAAACCGGAGCACCAGCGGCAGTTGCTGAAGACCTTTACTACTACCTACAAGACCAGTATCAAAATTGGCGGCCGCACTTTCCGCCTGTCCGCCAACCCGGTGATCAACGCGGCGGGTCAGCGTTTAGGCGCTTCGGTGGAATGGATCGACGCGACCGAGGAAGTGAAGATCGAAGACGAAATAAAGGGGATCGTGCAGGCCGCAGTGGCCGGCGACCTGTCGCAACGCATCGACATGGAAGGCAAGGATGGTTTCATGAAGGTGCTGGGTGCGGGGATCAACGAGCTTACCGGGGTGGCCGAGAACGTGATAACCGAAACGGTGCAAGTGATCGAAAGTGTTTCCCAGGGAGACCTGACGCATACCATCGCGTGCGAGTATCAGGGCATGTTCAAGCGGCTCAAGGATGCGACCAACGGCACGGTCAAGAAGCTGTCCGAAACCATCTACGATGTCCGCACTTCCGCGGATTCACTCTCCAGCGCCGCCGAGGAAATCAGCGCAACAGCGCAAAGCCTGAGCCAGGGGGCGAGCGAGCAGGCCGCCAGCGTGGAAGAAACCAGCGCTTCGATCGAGCAAATGTCGGCATCGGTCGGCCAGAACGCGGAAAACGCCAAGGTGACAGACGGCATGGCATCCAAAGCATCCAAGGAAGCCACCGAGGGCGGCGCGGCGGTTAAATCCACGGTCACGGCGATGAAGCAGATCGCCGCCAAGATCGGCATCATCGACGACA
>CAZMWC010000552.1:0-1046 GCA_964569805.1 uncultured Gallionella sp. | reverse complement strand
GCCCGCTTCTTTCCTGAGGGCGTCGTCGATATTCTTGAAGGTTTGTTCGAACATGAATGGCCTTAGTTAGGCATGAGTAATGCAGTTTTATTTTTCCACGGCGCAAAGCCGATGGGACTTTGTCCGCGCGAAGTGTATCAGAGGAAACTTTCTGATTGTGGTCGCAATGGGATCAAAGGATCAGCATCACTTTTTCCCACGGCGCAACACCGCTGGGGCGTTTCTTTTCAGAATCCCTTGTCCTTATGCGCTTCTTGGCTGGTCAGCCGGCAGGCTTATTGCACCTGATCGAGTGCCTTGGTGAAGCGGTCCTTGTTCATGATAAATCTGGCACTTTCTTCAGCCGCTTTTTTCCTGGCTTCTTCCAGGTTGACGGCTTTGCCGACCTGCACGACGCCGACCATGCCCATGGGCTTATGGGCATCGCAGACATAGAGATAGACACCCTCTATTTCCAGTTTCACCCGGAATTCCTTGTCGAAGGGGCCTTTCCATTCTTCGGCACCGGCGGGTACCAGCAGGCTGTGGGTGTTGTGTCCTTTGATACCGGGGATGAAAACGATCGTGTCGTTGACGTTGGCTTTGACGAAGCTGGGCTCGAAGGTAAGCATGCCTCCTGTTTCTGATGTGTCGAGCAACCTGACCTCGATGTCGGCGGCGCTGGCCGGGGCGATGCACAGAAGCAGACTTGAGGCGGCGATGAGCCGGATTATTAGCGGGTACATGGATATTCTCCTTTGAAGTAACGGAAAAATGACCATTCGGGTAGCGAACCCTGAAACGATGGTGTGCCTATCGATAGCCGCTGTCAAGGATATTCAGACTGAGGGCGAGCCAGCGAAACCAATGATGCCGGGGTCGAATCGAGAGCCTGTTTCAGCCAGCAAGTTCCGCCGGGTGATACTGCAGCCCGAATGCCTCGGCGACCTTGCGGTGCGTGATTTTTCCGCCGAGGATGTTGAGGCCGCTGAGCAGCGCGGTGCTTTCGCGCAGCGCCTGTTTGCAGCCCTTGGCGGCGAGCTGCTGCACGTAGGGCAGGGTCGCGT
>CAZMWC010000551.1:0-1054 GCA_964569805.1 uncultured Gallionella sp. | reverse complement strand
GAACTCCAAGAGTTGAGCCAAAGCCAGCTTTCCGAGCTTACTGGTATTCCTCAAGCTACTATCTCGGCCATCGAAAACGGCAGAGTGAATTTAGGCGTCGAGCGCGCCAAGGTTTTTGCCCGTGCCCTCCAGTGCCATCCTGCCGTACTCGTGTTTCCCGGCTGGGAGGTTCCACTTGCGCGCGCAGCATAACCCGGTAGTCAACACGGGCGCTGCGCGATAACACAACGAACAATTCAGGGGCAACTTTGTAATTGTTTTCGCCCTCGTATCACACGCGTGAGCCGATCGCCTCTCTCCATACCTTCAACTTTTCTGCATAACGCATCCCCGCGTGCGCCGGGCTGGTGGACGGCAGGCGCTGCAAAGTCAGCGGCGGCAGTTCCTGTTTCGCCAGCACCGATTTGCGGAAACTCTGTTCGGCCTTGGTGCCGTTGAAGTACACCCGCGTGATGCCGGGATGCCGCGCAAAAAATGCGGCAAAATCGTTGGCCTGTTCCGCGCAGATATCCGCATCGAGGCTGCCATCGCGCACGCAGGAGGCCAGCACATCCCATAGCGCGATGCGCGCCGATTCCAGCGCATGCAACCGTTCCGCGTAGGGCAATTGCGGGTGCGCGCCGGCCAGCTCGCCCATGATGCGCCAGAAAGCGTTGTGCGGATGGGCGTAGTACTGCTGCTGTTCGAGCGAACGCTTGCCCGGCATGCTGCCGAGGATCAGTACTTGCGCGTCGGTGCCGCCGACCGGCGCGAAGCTCGTGATGCGCATCATGCCGTTACAACATGCGCGAACGGTCGCCCGACACGAAGCCGCGCAGCGGCGCTTCCATGCCCTTGCCCAGCGCGATCGCCTTGAACAGGTCGCCCATCTCGGCCGGGCTGGTGAGCTTCTGCATCTGCGCGGAGAGCGGCAGGTACGCGCGCACGTTTTCCGGCGAGACTTCGTTCATCAGGTCGGCCAAGCCGTTGTTGATGAGGAAATACGCCTGCGAGGTGTAACCCAGCAGTTCCAGCCCGGCATCGATGCCGCATTCCGCGATGTCGGTGAAATTCA
>CAZMWC010000550.1:0-1055 GCA_964569805.1 uncultured Gallionella sp. | reverse complement strand
ACCAGCTTGGGATTGTTGCCGATTTTCTGCAACTGCTCATGCACGCGCTCCTGCAATTTTTCGCCCTTCTTCAGCGGCCTTCTGGCTACGCCCGTACGCTTGGCGTGGCTCCACACCAACTCATCCGGATTCAGGTCGGGCGCATAGCCGGGCAGGAAGTGCAGCGTCAAACGCCCTTCCGTGCTGGCCACATACTCTTTAACCGCCAATTTCTTGTGTGCGGGCAAGCCATCAACCACCAGATGCAAGGCTTTCTTGCGGCGGTGCATCAACTGCTTGAGCAAGTCAACGAACAACTCTCCCGTCAGCCCGCCTTGATAAGTAGCGAACCAGAATGCGCCTTTGGCATTGACTGCAGAGGCGGCGCTGATGCTTTGTCGCTGCCCCGGCCTGTTGACCACCGGCGTTTTGCCTCGTTCGGCCCATGTCTTGCCGTGTACCGCGTCGGCACGAAAGCCGGATTCATCCCAGAAGTAGATTTCAGCACCTTCCGCTTTGGATTGCTTTGCAATGGCCGGAAAGGTGTCACGTTGCCAGCGTTCAATAGCTTCCGGGTCGCGTTGGTAGGCGCGCTGCAACGGCTTTTGCGCCGTGAGGTTGAGTTCGGCAAGCAGGCTGCCGACCGAGGTCACGCTCAGGCTGATGTCGAATTTCTTGAGGATGAGTTCTCGCACGATGTTCCGCGTCCACAAGGCGAAGTCAAAACCGTATTGCATCGGGTTCTTGCCATTGACCCAGCGGAACACTTGCGACTTTTGAGCGCGCGTCAGTTTCGGCGTGCGTCCCGTGCCTTTACGCGCAGCCAGGCAGTGTGTTCCGCGACCCCGGCCACGAACCTTCGCAAGCCATTTGTATCCCGTGGTGCGGCACATTCCATAGCTGCCCATCACCACCGCCACATCCTCGCCATCAAGAATGCGTTCCACCGCCATCATGCGTATGGCCTCTTTGGTTTTTCGATCATGAGTTCGCCCATCTTTTTTCATGAGCGATTGGAGTTTGTGCGATGGCATTTAGTTCCAGAATTGTAGACTTTATTTCTGACTTATGAGTAA
>CAZMWC010000549.1:0-1065 GCA_964569805.1 uncultured Gallionella sp. | reverse complement strand
TTTGTGCCCACGCAGTCAGCGAAGGTTGTCTCCGCGTGGGCACAAAAAACGTGCCCACCCTACCAGACTTGCGTCTTACGTCTGCATTTAGATTCCCCTCAACAACTCGTTGATGCCCACCTTGCCCAAGGTCTTGGCATCCACCTTCTTTACGATCACGGCGCAATACAAACTGTAGCTGCCGTCCTTTGAAGGCAGGTTGCCGCTGACTACCACCGAACCTGCCGGGACGCGGCCATAACTCACCTCGCCGGTTTCGCGGTCGTAAATCTTGGTGCTCTGGCCGATGAATACGCCCATCGAGATCACGCTGTTGTCTTCTACGATCACGCCCTCGACCACTTCCGAACGCGCACCGATGAAACAGTTGTCGCCGATGATAGTGGGGTTGGCCTGCACCGGCTCCAATACGCCACCGATACCTACGCCGCCGCTCAAGTGGACATTCTTGCCGATCTGCGCGCACGATCCGACCGTCGCCCACGTGTCCACCATGGTGCCTTCATCGATATAGGCACCGATGTTCACGTAGGATGGCATCAACACTACGTTTTTGGCGATGAACGCACCACGGCGTGCCGCTGCCGGAGGCACCACACGGAAACCGCCTTCGCGGAAATCGCGGCTGTTGTAATCGGCGAACTTGGATGGCACTTTGTCGTAATAGTTGGTGAAGCCGCCCTTGATGAAGGCATTGTCTTCCATGCGGAAAGAAAGCAGCACCGCCTTCTTCAGCCATTGGTGCGTCACCCATTGGTTATCGATTTTCTCGGCGACACGCAGTTTTCCGTCATCGAGCATGGTGATGACGTTATCGACCGCCTCCTTGAGCCGCGCGTCGGCATTGTGGGGTGTGATCTCGGCGCGATGCTCAAAACCTTGTTCGATGATGTTTTGCAAGTCTTGCATAGTTTGGTTCCTGTTGAATGATGATGGCTTGTAGCTTGTGGCTGGCAGGGGGTAGCTACAAGCTACAGGCCGCCAGCTACAAGCTGTTTGATTCTTTGCGCCGCTTCCACGGTCTCTGCCGTATCCGCAACCAGTGCCAGCCGCACAAAATTTTCT
>CAZMWC010000548.1:0-1069 GCA_964569805.1 uncultured Gallionella sp. | reverse complement strand
AAGTATGTGCTGCAAGGCATCACCGAGTGGCTGGATGGCTGGAAGAAGCGCGGCTGGAAGACCGCCGACAAGAAGCCGGTGAAAAACGAGGATCTGTGGCGCAGACTGGATGCGCTGGTGGTGCAACACGAGATCGAATGGATCTGGGTCAAGGGGCATGCCGGGCATGACGGCAACGAGCGCGCCGACGAGCTGGCGAACCGCGGTGTGGAATTGATACAGGAGCAGGGCGATGCGTAAGATTGTGGTGGATACGGAAACGACCGGGCTCGACCCCAGACAAGGGCATCGCATCATCGAATTGGCGGCGATTGAACTGGATGGGCGCAAGGTATCGTTACGCCGTTTTCACCGCTATCTCAACCCGGAACGAGAGATCGATGCGGGCGCGGCGGCGGTGCATGGCTTGACCTACGAGCGTTTGCAGGACGAGGCGAAATTCGCCGACATTGCTGCCGGGTTCATGGAATTCATTGAAGGTGCGGAACTGATCATCCACAATGCGCCGTTCGACATGGGCTTTCTCAACCGCGAATTGGAATTGCTCGGCTTGCCGCCGTTGCGGAACACGGTGCTGGATACGCTTAAAGTCGCGCGCGAGATGCACCCGGGCAAAAAAAACAGCTTGAATGCGTTGTGTGCCCGTTATGAAATAGACAACGCGCACCGCACACTGCACGGCGCGTTGTTGGATACCGAGTTGCTTGCCGAAGTGTATTTTGCCATGACGCGCGGACAGGACAGTTTGCTCGGCGACGATCATGTAGCTGCCGTCCGTCAGCCTGCCGTGCTGAATACCGATGCGTCGCGCCCCAAGCTGCGCGTACTGCAGGCAAATGAAGAAGAGCTGTCCGAACATGCGCAACAACTTGCCGATATCGACAAGGCCAGCAAAGGCGCGTGTCTGTGGAAAACGCTGTAATCACTGGCGTGAGCTCTTGCTGCTTTTTGTGGGAGCCCAATTCATTGGGCGATTCGCATTTCACAAGATCACTATCGCCCAATAAATTGGGCTCCCACAACGAGAGGATGCAATTAATGGATGGTTTGAAATGAAAACAGATGTGAT
>CAZMWC010000547.1:0-1077 GCA_964569805.1 uncultured Gallionella sp. | reverse complement strand
ACTAGCCATTCGACTAGGCGAGCAAACAACGCCCGCCAAGTCGCTGGTTATGGCAGGCATGGCGCAACGGCCTATACTGGCCGCAGCGGCGTTTGCGTTGCAGATCGTCGAACGTCTTCCGCAGGAGGCGACCGACATCAGGGTCGAATGGATCGTCACCGAACGGGAAACGATAGGCTGTTCGGCAGCTCATGGTCGCTAAAATACAGTGTTCACCTTACTACTATGGATTCGCCTCGCCGATACAATCCGCTGATTATCCGCAAACACCCGTGTTAATCTGTGGCTGAACCGCGTTTTTTCGCAAATGGCGTTGGCACTAAGGGAGGTGAAAGATGTCATCTTTACCCGAACATGAATCGCCCGATCCCGACCCACAGGAAACCCAGGAATGGCTGGATGCGCTCGATTCGGTGCTGGAGAACGAGGGCGCGGAGCGCGCGCATTTTCTGATCGAACAATTGATCGACAAGACGCACGATGCCGGTGTTGGCATGTCGTTCTGCAAGACCACTCCGTATTGCAACACCATCCCGCCCGACCACGAGCAACGCTCCCCCGGCAACCACGAGCTGGAACACCACATCCGCGCGCTGACGCGCTGGAATGCGACGGCGCTGGTGCTGAACGCCAACCGCGCATCTGCCGGGCTGGGCGGGCATATCGCCACCTTTGCCTCGGCGGCCACGCTGTACGACGTGGGCATGAATCATTTCTTCCACGGCAAGACTGCTACGCACGGCGGCGATCTGGTGTATTTCCAGGGGCATTCCTCGCCCGGCATGTATGCGCGCGCCTTTCTCGAAGGGCGGCTGAGCGAAGAGCAGATGCACAAGTTCCGCCGGGAATCCGAAGGCGGCGGCCTGTCGTCCTATCCGCATCCGTGGCTGATGCCGGACTTCTGGCAGCTCTCCACCGTGTCGATGGGGCTGGGGCCGCTGATGGCGATTTACCAGGCGCGTTTCATGCGTTATCTGGAACACCGCAGCATCGCCCAGACCGCCGGTCGCAAGGTGTGGGCGTTCCTCGGCGACGGCGAGACCGACGAGCCGGAATCGCTGGGCGCGATTTCGCTGG
>CAZMWC010000546.1:0-1077 GCA_964569805.1 uncultured Gallionella sp. | reverse complement strand
CTTGCAAGATGCCTCCAAAGGTAAAAGTGTCAGGATGAAATCTATTACCCTTGGCGGTTTATGTCAATAAATACAAACTATGACTCTATTCTGACGATGTTTGCACATAGCACCTGACATCAGGATAGGGTATAGCTCAATTGGACACTGGCAATGAGGCAAAACCTCCGACCGGTTTCTTGTCCCCAGTCAGAACCATGAATCCGCCCCACGGTACGCTGCCAGGGAGCAGCCGTTCTACGGTGCGCGCAGTGATAGACCCCGATGGTAAATAGATTGCGCTCCGCATTCGGCTGTTTGAAATGGGTAGTCCCTTGAGGCTGTCACCAAACTCTTCAGGCGATAACCAGAGCGCACCTCGATAGGCACCGCTGCCGCCGTGGCGACCTTTTTCGCGCCAAAGCAGGCTGTTCCGGTTGAGCATGCCAATGGCGAAGCGCCTGCGCGTCACGCGCACAATCTCAGACACCGCTTTGTGCCAGTCGGTAGTGAAACACAGGGCAGCAACTGAAAGCACATGATCGAAGCTGTTATCGGCGAAGGGCAAAGCGAGCGCATTAGCCTGAAGATATGTCGAACGTGCGTCCCGGCTACGCGCAAATGCCAGCCATTCCGCATTGAGATCAATACCTGTAACAAATTGGCCCGGCAGGGTAGCCATTTGCCGGGTGAACCAACCCGTTCCGCATCCGACATCGAGTATCTGGCCCCCCGAAAAAGGAGCCAGTTCGTTCGATAGCAGGCGATACTCGGTTTGGCCGATCCAGCGCCCACGAGGGCTGTCATACCAAGCATCGTAATCGGCAGGACTCAAAGCAGAACCCGCTATCGGTACAGATCGAGTGGCTTAACCTAAAGCTTGCTCAAGATCCGCGATCAAATCCTCAGCATCCTCCAAGCCGACCGACAGACGCAGCATGGCGTCCGAGATGCCGCGACGGGCACGCTCTTCCGTCGTTAATCCGTGGTGGGTGGTTGTACACGGCTGGGTTACCAAGCTTTCCGCACCCCCAAGGCTGGGCGCCAAGGCGAAGAGCTTCAACCGGTCAGCGACGCGTGTGGCGTCTTCTCCGTTGC
>CAZMWC010000545.1:0-1084 GCA_964569805.1 uncultured Gallionella sp. | reverse complement strand
CCTATACAGCATTTCATTAAATTCGATCATACAAGGGGCAATTCACGAATTGCCCGGGCGATTCGTGAATCGCCCCTACCCAATCGCATCCCATTGTCGGTTGGCGCGATTGACGCAACCCGCGTGGTGCATCAATAAGCGAAGCGCATTGCGCCGTATGTTGTGATGTGGCAAGGGGCAATTCACGAATTGCCCGTGCTTGAATCGCACCCTGCGCGGGACGCAACGCGCCATACGTTGGCTGCATTGGCTATAATAAACATGTTTTTGCGGCACGGAAAACATTCCATCGTCACTAAATCCAAGGAGGCTTCCATGAAAAAATTGATCGCATTGACTTGTTTAGGTTTCGTATTCGCTGTTTCGACTCCGGCTTTTGCTGCGGGTGAGAAGATGAAGGGTTGCAACCAGGAAGCAACGGGCATGAAGGGCGATGAGCGCAGTGCGTTCATGAAGAAGTGCCTGTCCAAGGATTACGTGTTGAAACATAAAGGAACGATGATGGCTCCGGCGGCGAAACCGGGGGCATCCGCGACACCCGCTACTCCGGCTGCGCCTGCAACTGCGGCTTCCCAGCAGAACAAGATGAAGATGTGCAATGCTGAAGCCAAAACCAAAGCGATAATGGGCGATGAACGCAAGAAATTCATGAGCGAATGTCTGAAGAAATAGGCCGCTTTGACCCGCATGAAGGCGCGCCGCGAGGCGCGTTTTTCATTTCGGGCAGCAGTGTATAATCCGCGCTCTCTTGCGCGACCAAGTTCGCGTTCCCATTCTTTAATGATGGCATGATCAAAAAATTTCTCAAGCGCGTATTCCGCAAATCGGCAAAAACCAAATCGGTAGGTAACGCGCAGGTGGTCCCATTTGACCTGCATGGTGTGGCACGCGAGCAGATCAGCTACGGTGCGCGGCGTGTAACAGACGGCTTGCAGGCAGCAGGTTATCAGGCTTACGTGGTAGGCGGTGCGGTACGCGATTTGTTGTTGGAGCGCGCCCCGAAGGATTTCGATGTGGCGACCGATGCCACGCCGGAGGAGGTGCGCCGCGTGTTCCGCCGCTCGCGCATCATCGGGCGGCGTTT
>CAZMWC010000544.1:0-1091 GCA_964569805.1 uncultured Gallionella sp. | reverse complement strand
GGTTGGCGCGCACTTCCTCGGCCAGCACGCGGCCCAGCGATTGTTCGAGTTTCACTTGTTCCGCGCCCAGCGTCGCGACCGATTCGAGCACGACGCGCTGCGCCTCGCTTACCGATAAATACTCCATTATTACCTCACTCCATTCATTGCCGCCGCGACATCCTGCGGCGTATCCAGATCGAAAAAACTGCGCAGAAGCGGATCGGCTTCCAGCATCTCGGCCTCGTCCACATAGCGTACATCCAGCTGTTGCAATACGCCGCGCAGGCTTTCCTGCTGCGCAGCCAGACTCGCGCGCAGCGGCCCAAGGCAACTGGCCGCATAGAAGGCCGCCAGCGGCTGCGGGTGCCCATGCACGACCGGCACGACCGCCTGATGCTGGAGACGATACTTCGCAAGCAGCTCGACCACCTCCGGCACGACGAAAGGCATGTCGCAGGCCACCATGAACGCCCACGGCGTCTCGATTTTCCCGAGGCTCGCAACCAGCCCGGCCAGCGGCCCGCCATCCGGCTGTTCGTCGCAGACCTGCGGCAGTTCGATTCCGGTGCGCGGCTGGCGCACGCTGATGATCACCTGAGGAAACAACTGCCGCATGGTTGCTGTCACGCTTTGCAGCAGCGTCTGTCCGTCAAGCAGCAGGCTCGCCTTATCCGTGCCCATGCGCTGCGAGTCGCCGCCCGCCATGATAATCGCCGTGCAATTTTCGATCATTCTGGCGCGCGGTCTAGCATGAATTGCGCAATCGCGGCGACGTCCTCCAGCCCGAAATGCGGCAACTGCGGATAGATCTCGTCCATGTCGGTGACGATGGCGATCAGCCCGTCTTCAATCGTGCAGCGCGGCGGTTTGGCGCATTCGCGGCGCAGCACCTCGATCTTGGGCGTGGCGCTTTGCGAGAATCCTTCCGCCAGCACCAGGTCGGCCTCGCCGAGAAAACGTTGCGCCAGTTGTTCCGGCTCGCGCCGGTCGAGCGCATCGGCGACCAGTTGCAACTCATTGGTGGTCACCAGCATGCTCATCACCGCGCCGGCTTGTTTGTAGCGGTAGCTATCCTTGCCGGGGGTGTCCAGCACCACCTTGTGATGCGC
>CAZMWC010000543.1:0-1091 GCA_964569805.1 uncultured Gallionella sp. | reverse complement strand
TGGGTAACGCCGATAGGCAAGCAGGACACCTTGCTCGGCGAAGGGATGCTGGCGTACCCGGATCGGCCGACGCACTATTTCCAGATCGACCTCGGCCCTCCCGGCCGGTCGACAAAATCGCTGATCCGCTACGGACGGCTCCAGCAAGGGCGCTGGCAATATGTGATCGGCTGCCCGACGAGCGAAGGGCTGGCGCAGGCGCAAGCGGCAGATCGCGAACGCGCCATCGCCGAGGCCGATGCCCGGCAACGCCTGAAGTCGCTGCCACCGGCTGTCATCGCCGAAGCGCGCCGCCTGATCGCGGCGGGGCAGAACATCGCTGCGGCGAAAGTGGTTGCCAAGGAAACCGGAACGGATATTTCAACGGCGTATGGCATCGTGCGGATCATCGGGGATAAGTCGACGGATCGCTGAAAACTGCGAGCGCAATGAGCTACTGGGGCCGATGAAACTGAATTTCGATGCTGTCCCCTTTGAATTGGTCGGGTTATACTTTGCCTGACGGGCAACTCAAGCGGGGTGTGTTTGGGCTACGCAGAACTAATCAGCAAGCTGGCAGCGCTTCCGCGTGAGAAGCAGGCGGAGGTTTTTGAATTCGTCGAATTTCTTTCTGCACGATGCGGCACCTCAACAGGCAAACCGATCACCCATACCGAATGGACGGATGCAGAGTTCTCGGAGCTCTCCATGTCACAAGCGATGCGCGGCATGGAACAGGAAACCGCCACCTATACGCGTGAAGACCTGCGGGAACGCTGGCAATGAAACGTGCAGGACAGATCGTCCTCACACCCTTTCCAATTTTGTAGTCACAATCTAGGAGGCCGTACCATGAGCCACACATTGAACATCCCTCAGTCGCTGCTTAAGCGACTGGATAAAATTTCGGCGGAATCGCGCACCACACCAGAAGCCATCATCAAAAGTGCCCTGACTGATCGTCTGGACTACGAAGAATGGCTGCTAGAACGCGTGGATGCCGGCATAGCTGACGTAGAAGCAGGGCGCACATACACACGTGAAGCCATGCTCAAGAAACTAGTATAACAACACATAAATAACGAAACATGTATCATGCTGTCGCATGCCCA
>CAZMWC010000542.1:0-1093 GCA_964569805.1 uncultured Gallionella sp. | reverse complement strand
TTGGCTCTTTTAACCCGCTCTACTTCTGAATGCTGCTAATAATGGGGGGATTACCGGGTCACGTTCAGCGCGTCCGGTTGCCACGGCATAGCGAACACCTGCCCACAACATGCAAGCGCGCCGATCTTTATCGGTGTTGGAAAATCAGGATCGTAATGGCGTGAGTTCGGGTCAAGCCGTGCGTAAATTGTTGAACGGCTCAAGCCCAGCGATTGCTCAACTTGTTTTCTGCGAAGTAAACGATGCGCGATTGCGCCTTGTGTGGTTTGTGACGGCATGATGCCTCCTTAATAGAAAATTTTGACTTTTTCTCTGAGGAGGCATGTTGACCAGCGGGGCGATGTTTTGCGTGGCTTTGGTCGCGTTGCTCAGGTGATGATGTCTTATATCATTTTAGAGGTGGCATTAGACAACGAGGCTGTCGCGTGGCTATCTGCGGGCTCTGGGTACTACTGTTCTGCATGTTAGTGACTGCTTACATGACTGTCAAGTCCAATTTATTCCGCCGATAACTTACCCCGCTTTTTTGTGCAGCGGTATCACTTGCGCACCCGCTGCCAAGCCGTCCAAATAATCCGCCCATGCCTGCATCATGGCAATGCGCTCGGGCAGATACATCCGCCATGCTTCGCGCTTGTAAGCCGCTTTGATCTTGTTCGGCTCTTCATGCGCCAGTTGACGCTCCAGCCATTCCTGCTTGTAGCCCATGTTGTCCAGGATCGTGGAAGCCATCGCCCTGAAGCCGTGCGGGGTCATTTCATCATTCGCCCAACCCATGCGCCGCAATGCGGAGCGAATCGCGTTATCACTCATTGGCCGGTCATGGTCACGTTCGCCGGGAAAAACATATTTGCCGCGCCCAGTCAGCGGTTGTATCTCACGCAACACTTCCACGGCCTGCTTTGCCAATGGCACTATATGCGTAACTCCCATTTTCATTTTGTCAGCAGGGATAATCCATTCTGCTCTGTCCAGGTCAAGCTCTGCCCATTCCATCTTGCGGAGTTCGCCGGGGCGCACAAATAGCATGGGTGATAGCTTGAATGCGCTCTTCACGACATAAGAGCCTTGATAGCCTTCAATGTCGCGCAGC
>CAZMWC010000541.1:0-1096 GCA_964569805.1 uncultured Gallionella sp. | reverse complement strand
ACCGCATCATCGGCATCGCAAAGATGATGCGCATCGAACCGGAGTGGCATGAGCTTGGCGAACTGCAAAACGACGATGAATCACCGCTGGTGCCGCCGATGGTGACGCTGCAGATCCTCGGCGGGCGCAAGGAGAAGATCCGCCCCGGCGACGTGCTGGGCGCGCTCACCGGCGAAGCGGGCTTCACGCGCGAGCAGGTCGGCAAGATCACTGTGACCGATCAATCAACCTATGTTGCCGTCGCGCGCAATATCGCCAGTGATGCCGTGCGCAAATTATCGGCGGGCAAGGTGAAGGGCAAGACGGTGAAGGTGCGTGCGCTGTAGGAGAGCTTCAGGAAAAAGCAATCGGCGGGGTGGTAGGTGCGAATTCATTCGCACCTACAAAAAATCCGGAGGCTTTACTCACCCGATGGCGTGGCAGCAGACCAGAGCTGCGCCCCATCCGCATCCAGATAGCAGAGGTAAACCCGCAGGTCAAACTCCAACTGGTGATAGTCGGGTTCCATATGCAGGCACAGCTGATAGAAAGCCTTGTTGTGCTCGCTCTCCTTGATGTGCGCAAGCTCGTGAGCCACGATCATGCGCAAAAAATCCAGCGGCATTTCCTTGAACACTGCCGCGATGCGAATCTCACGCTTGGCCTTGAGCCTGGAACCCTGTATCCGTGAGATGCTGGTGTGCGTGCCCAGCGCGTTCCTAATGGCATGCAGCTTGCCGTCGAACGCTACCTTGCTCAACTGTCCGGCATTGCGCAGAAACGCCCCTTTGGATTCCAGCACGTAGTCATACAGCGCCTTGTCAGTACGCACCGCGTGCGCACACGGATATTTTTGCATCATCATGCCAGCCAGCAGGCCTTGTTCAATCAGCTGCTGCACTTGCTCTACCAAGGCTACAGGGTAGCCAGCGAGGTAATTTGGCGGTAGTTTTGGACGCATAGCAACATGTTGTGGTGGAAGGAAGGCATGGTTTTACCGCTTGTCACCCGCTACAGTAAAAGAAAAAGGGGTTAGACTTTTAGCCTAACCCCTTGAATTGTTGGTGCGCCCGGAGCGATTCGAACGCCCTACCCCTTGGTTCGTAGCAAGTTAAAT
>CAZMWC010000540.1:0-1100 GCA_964569805.1 uncultured Gallionella sp. | reverse complement strand
CCTTGATCAGCCGCGTGAAAATCTTGCCGCGCTTGGCGTCCTGCTTGCCCTTGCGATGCTGAATGTTTGCCCACTTACTATGCCCAGCCATATTGCTCTCCAGAATAATTGCCGCACGATGGTAACATTTTCGCCAGGTTAACCCAATACGAGCGGGACCTGACAAGGCGGGCAAACAACCAGAAAATACAAACAAAACCCCCTATACCAAAAGGCATAGGGGGCTTAATTTACAAGCTTACAGAGAGTATTCCCTAGAACGGAATGTCATCGTCGAAATTATCGAAGCTTCCCTTCGCAGCCGGCGCGGCCTTGGCAGGAGCCGCAGCACCGCCGGATGAAGCAGCAGGTCTGTTCTCCACCACTTCGAAGCTGCCGCCGCCGGACGACTTGCCGCCCAGCATCTGCATGCGGTCTGCGACGATCTCCGTGGTGTAACGATCCTGCCCTTCCTTATCCTGCCATTTACGGGTTTGTATCCGCCCCTCCACGTAAATTTGCGATCCCTTTTTCAGGTACTCGCCGACGACTTCTGCCTGTCTGCCAAAAAATGAAACGCGATGCCATTCAGTGCGTTCCTGTTTTTCGCCGCTCTTATCCTTCCAGGTATCCGTGGTCGCCAGGGTGATATTGGCTATCGCTTCACCGCTTGGCATGTAACGCACTTCGGGGTCCTTGCCCAGATTACCGATCAAAATCGCCTTGTTCACCGATGCCATTTCACGCTCCTTGTAAAAGTTGTTCTACCTCTGCCTCATCAAACCCATGCCTGTCCACCTTGAGACAGGCCATGTTTTCCGCTGCCACCACGATTGCCTCGCGCACCCCGGGAATCCGCACAAGACGCTGCCGCAACTCAGCCGCGGCCGCGTCATCCATTTCCGGCAGATGATACAACCTGGTGCGCAGCGCAGCCGGCGACTGCATTCCGGCTGCGACCACCAGCCACAATAACAGCAACACCAGGCCGAACACAAACACGGCATTGCCGCCGATATACTGCATCAATGCGCCGCCTGCCGTCGCGCCAAAAAATGCGCCAAGGAATTGTACGCTGCTATACACACCCATTGCCGTTCCCCTGGCGGCCAGCGGCGCAA
>CAZMWC010000539.1:0-1101 GCA_964569805.1 uncultured Gallionella sp. | reverse complement strand
GGGAGAGGATTGAGGAGAGGGTTCTGACCCGCCCTTTTTATTTTTTGGATTTTTAGAAATCGGCGGCTTGCAACAGCCAACCTATCCCGCCCAGCGCGCCGAGGAAGATGACCACATGCGCCCAGCACCAGAACAGGTAGCGGCGCGATAGTTTCTCCGGCGCGAGGTTGCTGATCAGGAATAATTTGCCGTCGCGCGGCGGCCCGATCAGGTGGATGTCCGGCTGTGCGTTCGCTTCGCGCTTCTTCTTCACCACCTCGCGCTTGGCGGCCTGGCGCGCCAGCATCCATTCTTTCATGTCCAGCCCGCCGTCGCCGTTCAGGTCGAAGCGCGCGTGCAGCGCGGGCTTATCCCGCTTCCATTCGGCGAGCAGTGCGTTGAGTTCCGCGCGGCCGTCGAATTCCACCGCGCCGCTGCGCGTGAGGAACTCGCCGATGACATACAGGTGGTCGATGCTGATGAGCTTCCACTCGGTGTAGCGGTACTGGGCCTCGCGCCAGGTGTCCTTGTGCTGGGTCAGTATCTCCGCCCCGGTCGGATCGACGATGCAGATCCCGCTGCCATCGTCCAGCAGGAACGGCTCCGTGCTCTCGCCGCTGTCGATGGTGCGCCACTCGTTCTTGTCGTTCTCTTCGTCGATGCGGTAGCGATGCCACAGGCAGGGCAGCCGCGAGAGTTTGCTGATGAGCGGCGTTTCGCCATACGCCCGCCCGTCGCCCATCAGTTCGACATAGCCCTGCGCGGCGGAAGCGATCCTGGAAGTCGGCGTGTCGCGTATCGCGCGCAGCCGGCGCAGCGCGGACAGCCAGGCCAGGATACTGATCGCCGCCATGAGGCTGAGGCTGACGAGCCAGCCTTCGCGCGACTCCTGATGGATGGCGATGAACAGCAGCGTTAGCTGCGCGCCGGAGGTGATGAGCTCGGCGTAGCTGCGGCGCAGTGAAACCAGCATGGCGAATTAACTGAACAGCGATTTCATATTCACATCCGCCTTCTCGCTGGAAGAGAACTCCAGCAGCGGCTTCTCGCCGAAGTTGAACGTTTTCGCGATGATGCTGGCGGGGAACACCTCGATCTGCACGTTGTTGATGTTCACCGACT
>CAZMWC010000538.1:0-1102 GCA_964569805.1 uncultured Gallionella sp. | reverse complement strand
GCCATATCATGCAGAAACATTGCGGCGTGTTCCGCTTTCCCGGCCTGTTGGCCGAAGGTGTGGAGCAGATCAAACAGATCGCCGAGCGTGTCGGGAGTACGGAAATTCAGGACAAGAGCAAAGTGTTCAACACGGCGCGCATCGAGGCGTTGGAGCTGGATAATCTGATCGAAGTGGCACAGGCAACCATGACTGCGGCAGCGGCGCGCACCGAAAGCCGTGGTGCCCATGCGCGCGACGACTTCCCGCAACGCGACGATCAGAATTGGCTCAAGCACAGCCTGTATTTCCGCGAGGGACACCAGCTTGAATACAAACCGGTGCGACTGAAGCCCCTTACGGTAGAGTCATTCCCGCTCAAGGCGCGGGTTTATTGAGCTTGTGGCTGATAGTCTGTAGCGGGTAGCTAACCCGGTTTTGCTACAAGCTACGAGTCACAAGCCATGAGTTTAGGAGTTGCCATGAAATTCAAAATCTATCGCTACAATCCCGATACTGACACTGCGCCGTATATGCAGGACTACGATCTCGATATCGAGGCGGGCGATAAGATGTTGCTGGATGCCATTCTGCTGTTAAAGGAGCAGGACGACAGTTTGTCGGTGCGCAAATCCTGCCGTGAGGGGGTGTGCGGTTCGGATGCGATGAATATCAACGGGCGCAACGGGTTGGCCTGCATCACGCCGCTTGCGTCGCTGAAAGAACCGGTAACGTTGCGCCCGCTGCCCGGGTTACCCGTGATACGCGATTTGATCGTGGATATGACGCAATTCTTCAAACAATATCACTCCATCAAACCCTACCTGATCAACAATGACCCGCCGCCGGAAACCGAGCGGTTGCAATCGCCCGAACAGCGCGAACATCTGAACGGCTTGTATGAGTGCATCCTGTGCGGTTGCTGCTCCACCGCCTGCCCGTCGTTCTGGTGGAACCCGGACAAATTCGTCGGCCCGGCCGGGCTGTTGCAGGCCTACCGCTTTCTCGCTGACACGCGCGACCATGCCACCAGCGAACGCCTGGACGACCTGGAAGACCCGTACCGCCTGTTCCGCTGCCACACCATCATGAACTGCGTGGATGTGTGCCCGAAAGAACTGAA
>CAZMWC010000537.1:0-1103 GCA_964569805.1 uncultured Gallionella sp. | reverse complement strand
GTCCAGCGCCAGATCAGAAAAGTATCCAGCGTCCCCAGCAGCCATTCGCCGCTGGACAGCCGTTCGCGCCACGATGGATGCGTGCGCAGCAGCACCCGCAGCTTGGGGGCGAGGTAATAGGCTGCCAGCGGCAATCCGGCAAGATCGCGTATGACGCCTTCCTTGCCGCGCAGCGCCTCGCAACTTTCTGCGCCACGGCCATCCTGCCATGAAATCAGCGGCGTGACCGGTCGCCCGCCGGCACACTCCCAGATCAGGAACGAAGAGCGCTGGCTGCACAATCCGAGCGACGGACGCGCTGTCGTCTGCACCAGACACTCGGACAATACCGCCTCGGCGGCCTCCGCATACGCCATGGCATCGCTCTCGTAGCGCCCGCCGTCCACCACCATTTCGGGCGATGCCCGCGCGACGCCCCCGCCGAGCGTGCCATCCTGAAGCAGCAGGCCGGCCTTGATCGCGGTCGTGCCCAAGTCAAGAGCGATGGCGCGCAGGAATGACGGGGCGTTTGTCAATTGGACAATCCGGACTTGCCCCTCATCCGCAAGGCCTTCTGCGGCACATCGCTGATCAGGATATCCACGCCCAAAGTGAGCGCACGGTTCATCTCTTCGTCGCTGTTACAGGTATAGACCGCGATGCGCTTGCCGCATTCTCGCAGCACGCCGGCCATGGCTTCGTCCAGCGTGTCGATATGGACACACAGACCATGAAGAAAAGGCTGATCGGTCAATACGCCTCGCGCGAAATCTGCACCGTGCTCCGGCTCCAGATTGAGCACCAGCGGGAACTGCGGCTCGCAATGATGGGCGTAGATCAGGCTGTTCAGGTCGAATGACGATACCAGGATGCTATCGTCCATCACCGCACCGACCAGCTCCAGCGTCTGCCTGACCTTGGCCTCATGCCGCGCGGGCTGCTCCCATTTGCGGTTCTTGACCTCCAGCAACAGGCAGCAGCGCGTGCGATATGCCGCCAGGAATTCACGCAAACTCATCACACCCTCGGGTTTTTCTGTGTGAGCGAAGTGCGCGGCGAAATCCATCGCCTGCAATTCGGCATGGTCGAAGTCGTCGATGCGCTTGCCGGGCAGGCCGAGCTTG
>CAZMWC010000536.1:0-1110 GCA_964569805.1 uncultured Gallionella sp. | reverse complement strand
TGGCCAATCCGGATGATTTTCAATGGCCCGTTCCACTCCTTCAGTTTGGCAATGCTGACACCGTAACGGCGCGCCAGACCACCAAGTGTTTCGCCCCTGCGCACGATATGCCTGGTAGCATGCAGGTCGCCATTACTGGTGGGAGCAAGATGCATATTGAATGCCGCAAATTCGTCATCCGCCTCGCTGTCTTCACCATTGACCGGCACCAGCAATGTCTGTCCGGTGCTGATTCTGGCACGCCGGGAAAGTCCGTTCACTGATTTGAGCTTCTCCACGGAAAGGCCAAAGCGCGGGGCAAGACGGTCAAGCCGTTCGCCTTTTTTGGGTTGATACGGCTGCCAGCTAACCAGCGGTTTGTCGTAGTTCTCCATGTTGGCGCTGAAGGTTTCAGCAGCGCCTACCGGCAACAAAATCAGGTCGCTGCTGTCCTGCAGAATGACCGGGCGGTTGTGCGCGGGATTAAGCGCCTCGAACTCTTCCATCGAAATGTCGGCGAACTGTGCGGCCAGCTTCACGTCGATGTGCTTGGTGGTCGAGATGGCGGCAAAGTAAGGCTCGTCCGGAATGTCCTGCAGCACCAGGCCGAAACTGGCCGGATCGGCAATGATGTTCTTCATCGCCAGCAGTTTCGGCACATAGTTGCGCGTCTCCCTGGGCATTTTCAGGCTGGTGTAGTTCACCGGCAGGCCGCGCTTGCGATTGCGCGCCTGCGCACGTTGCACGGCTCCTTCACCCCAGTTGTAGGCAGCCAGCGCCAGTTCCCAATCGCCAAACATGCCGTGCAGTTTTTGCAGGTAGTCCAGCGCGCCGTTGGTCGCACTGATGACATCGCGCCGACCGTCATACCACCAGTTCTGTTCCATGCCGAAGTTCCTGCCGGTAGAGGGGATGAACTGCCAGATGCCCGAAGCACGGCTGGTTGAATACGCGCCCGGATTGAAGGCGCTTTCTATCATCGGCAGCAGGGCGATTTCACTCGGCATGCCACGCCGTTCCACTTCAACCGTGATGTAGTGAAGATAGCGGCGCGCACGCTCAGTCATGCGCGCAACATATTCCGGGCGGCTGGCATACCATTTCTCATGCCTTGCCACCAATGGACTGTCG
>CAZMWC010000535.1:0-1119 GCA_964569805.1 uncultured Gallionella sp. | reverse complement strand
GACAAACTTACACAAACCGTGACCTGTCTCTATTTACTTCAAGGATCATCGTCATGACCAACATCGAATACGAAGAAATCGGCTACATGAAGTTCTCGGGTGAGGCAGTTCCGTCCGGGATCATTGATGCCGGAAGTGCTGGTATGGCGCTAGTGGGCCTTGACGAAGCTGTGCGATTCTTCAATGAAAAGCAATCACCTGAGTTCGCGAAAGCCGAGTATCAGATTCCTGTTCGCACTACCGAAGGCTCATGGATTGCTTGGGTACTTGGTATCGCCGGAACTGGTGCCAGCGTATTCGCTCTCAGCTACCTCAAAAAAGCCGGCGAGAAAATGGCAGAGAATGATATCAAGGACGTTGGGCTTAAGGACGTTTTGAAAAAGTCAGTCGATGCAATCCAACATCTCATAAAGCTCGTCAAGCATACCAAACTCTCTCGCGGCTGGGATACCAAGAATGTTCAGTGGAGAAATAACAACTCAGAAATCGGAATTCTCAATGCTCAAGGAGAGCCTATATTTCTTCCCGTTGAATATCTTCGCTGGTATCTCTCCCTCCCACCTCGGCTAATTTCAAAGATCACGGGTGTCATTGCGCAGCAGCGCAGCCTTTCAATTGGCGTCAAGCGGGATGGAAACTTTGAGGAAATATCGGTCAACATTGAAGAAAAACTCTACTTCGTAGACGATGACATTGAAACCGAAGAAGACTATCTATTCCCCGAGTTGAAGCACGACGATGTAGTTAGGATTGAAGGAAAACTCACGCGAGGAAATGCATCCTCGAATTCAATTGGCCTCGAATATGAAGGGCACATTCTCAATTGCATCCCCGAGCAAGGAAGTATTCGACGGTTCAAGCCCGCACTCTTCTTGCGTTGCATCGTCGAGGGAACAATCAGCCGTCTTACCAAGCAGAGAATGGTGGCAGAAAAACGGCCAACGATTATTGTTCGCAACATAACCCCCCTTGAACGTGATGACCAATATGAACTGTTCGAGGGCTAAATAATAGGGGACAGCCTGGTTAAAAGGGGCCAGGCTCAAATTGAATTCGAAGGAACCAGCTTCGCATTAATTTCAGCGCAAAGGCCAAGCTGAACAGCCTCGTAGCCCGCAT
>CAZMWC010000534.1:0-1121 GCA_964569805.1 uncultured Gallionella sp. | reverse complement strand
TTACCTCGGCCTGGAAGCCCAGTGTCTCGCGGTTGGTGGTCGCACTTTCGGTCATATTCTCTCCATAATGTTGATTGATAAAAGGCACTCAGCTAATTGGGGATTGCTCGGAAACTTTCAAGGGGCGCTGCAAGATGCGTTCGAAATTACGAACTGTAGAAATGCACCCGGTTGCGCCCGCCTTCTTTGGCCTGATACATTGCCATATCGGCCCACTTGAGAATGTCTTCCTGGCTGGCTTTGTGGTTGATGAGCAACACCACGCCGATGCTTGACGTGCAATGATGCTCAACGGTGGTTTCCGTGCCGTCTTTCTGCTGGAATTTCAGCGCATAGGGCTCAGCCAGAATGGCGCGGATTTTTTCCGCAACGATGCCGGCTTGCGCGGCGGATTCGGCTTCATCCTTGCCCAGCTCGCGGAGCACCACCACGAATTCATCGCCACCGAAGCGCGCGACGGTATCCACCTCACGCACGCAACTGGTGATGCGTTCTGCCACTTCCATCAGCAGCAAGTCGCCTACATCATGCCCGTGTGTGTCATTGAGCGGCTTGAAGTTATCCAGGTCGATGAACATCAGTGCGCCATACAGGCCGCTGCGCTTGCTGGCAGCCATTGCTTGCTCGACCCGGTCATTGAGCAGGCGGCGGTTGGGCAACCCGGTCAGCGCATCGTAGAAGGCCAGCGTGTGGACTTCCTGTTCTGCGCGCTTGCGCTTGGTAATGTCGTGAATAAAAACAAAGAACTGCTGCAATTCCGGCATGAAAGTGGCAGACACTTCCACATCGATCTCATGCCCGCCTTTATGGCGATGGCGGGTTTCAAATCTCTCATGGCCTCGTGCAATGACCTTTTCGATATGCACCCTCATTTCCTCCATGGATTGCTCTATCGCCTCCAGTTGGCTGGCGTGCATGTTCACCAGCTCATCAACCGAATAGCCCGACATCTTTGCGTAAGCTGCATTGGCCTCCAGCATGTTGCCCATCGCATCCGTTATCCAGAAACCGTCGTTTACGGTGTCGATCACAACCTTGTACTGCTTGAGCGCCAACTCGGCTTTCTTGCGCTCGGTAAAATGTGTCGCCAGCGCCATGCCGACCACGGACAGGATCACCGT
>CAZMWC010000533.1:0-1122 GCA_964569805.1 uncultured Gallionella sp. | reverse complement strand
TCGTCACCGACATGGACGAGGTCTATCCGCAGTTGCCGCATTTCGGGCTGGAAGATGTCGCCGCGATTGCCCAGTTCATGCTCGACCGGAAATGATTACAGACTGCACGGCGATTATCATGGCTGGCGGCGACTCAAGCCGCATGGGAACGGACAAGGCGAATGTGACGCTGGGCGAAAAGACCCTGTTGCAGACGGTCACCGCCACCATGCAGCAACTGTTCCCGCAGGTGATCGTCAGCGTGCGCCAGCCGCGCGCCGGGATCGACCTGCCGCAGGTCTGCGACGAAGCACCCGACGGCGGCCCGCTGGCCGGGCTGACCGCATCCCTGGGCAAGATCACCACGCCTTGGGCGTTCATGGTGGCCTGCGACATGCCCTTCGTCGTGCCGGAAGTGGTCGAGTTGCTTGCCAAGTATCGCCTGCAGCATCAGGCGGTCGTGCCCATCGTGCACGGTCACCCGCAGCCGCTGGCGGCCTTCTATGCGGCCAGTTGCCTCGCGCCGCTGCGCGCCAGCCTCGCGGCGCAGCAGAAAGGCTTGCGCGGCGTGTTGCAACAGCTGGACGTGCGCTACGTGGACGAGGCCGAGATGCTGCAAGCCGATCCGCATTTGCGCAGTTTTTTCGATCTGGATACGCCGCAGGATGTCGCGGCGGCAATGAATCAGGAAAAGACATTTGGCCACAGAGAGCACAGAGACCACAGAGGAAGAACAGACGATTGAGGTGGGTTGAGTTAGCTTTATCTCTGTGTGCTTTGTGAACTCTGTGGCTTGAATTGCGGTTGTAAAGATATATCGGGAGAAACAAGGTAATGGAACATTTGTCGGTGGCGGCGGCGCAGCAGTGCGTGCTTGAAGCGGTGGCCGCGTTCGGCGCGGAGCAGGTGAAACTCGAACAATCGCTGGGCCGCGTGCTGGCCGAGGAAGTGCGCGCCAACCGCGACCAGCCGCCCTACGACATCTCGGCGATGGACGGCTACGCGCTGCGCAGCGCTGACCTGGCGAATGTTCCCGCGACGCTGCAAATCGTCGAGGACATCAAGGCCGGCGACATGCCGACCAAGATGCTGGCGCCCGGCCAGTGCGCGCGCATCATGACCGGCGCGCCGATGCCGCAGGGC
>CAZMWC010000532.1:0-1127 GCA_964569805.1 uncultured Gallionella sp. | reverse complement strand
AGTATTGGTTTCCGAAGCCAAGGGTCGTGGGTTCGACTCCCGCCGAGCGCACCAGTTAATCAGTGAGTTAGGCGGAAAGCCTACCTCCTCGATTTCTTACTGTAGCAAAAACCGTATCACTTCTGCGATCAACCCATTGTGCAAGATGCTCATTGGATAGATGCGCATATCTTTGCACCATATCCGGCGTTGACCATCCGCCCAATTCCTGCAAAACATGCTGCGGGATGCCTTCTTGAATGTGCCAACTTGCCCAGATGTGCTTGAGGTCATGCCAGCGGAAATTCTCGATGCCTATGCCAGCGCTTCACCCCATTGTGTGCGCGTCTTGGGGAGGAGAGCAGTAAATTTCTTTAGGCGCGAAAGCTGTAAGCCGCGCAAGATATGCTGGAAGCGTTTCATTGCTCACCTGTTTGAGTGCGAAGCGCTATTTTACGGGGTGTTCCGCATACTATACACTTGCGCGCAAACAGAAAACAAAGGGGCGGGTAGGTGGCGGACAATTACGAACAATATAGCCGTGAAGAGCTGTTGCGCTTGTTGCGCGAGCGCGACCGCAAGCCGAGATTCGGGCTGGTGTGGGAGCGCGACGAGATCGAGCACGACAAGAGCCTGAACGACGACTTCGTGGCGCTTGATCTTGACCCCGGCCTGTCCTGCGGCGATGCGCCGTTTGAGAATCTCATCATCGAGGGCGACAACTTTGATGCTCTGCGCTATCTGCGCATGACCCACGCCGGGCGGGTGAAGTGCATCTACATTGATCCGCCATACAACACCGGCAACCGCGACTTTATCTATAACGACCGCTTTGTGCCGATGAAAAACGGGGCAAAGGCAAACGTGGCGGACTCCGTGTGATTTACTACTGGTGGCAGCCGGGAAAGCAATTTTGGCTGTTCACCGTGTACAACAAAGACGAGATGGATGATCTAACCGCTGCACAACGCAAAACCCTTAAGGAACTGCTCAAGCAGGAATTGGGCGCAAGGAGAATCAAATGAAACGTAACTTGTTTAATGAATTGAAAGAGGGATTCACTGCACTCGAATCTGCACGCGAGACCAAAATCACCTTGCGCCAGCATGTAGTAGAAAAGAAACCTGCGCCCACCATCACCCCGGAAG
>CAZMWC010000531.1:0-1127 GCA_964569805.1 uncultured Gallionella sp. | reverse complement strand
AAAGAGATGGTAGGTCGGGTTAGCGCAGCGTAACCCGACGTTTGCTCATCAATTAACAAGGAATAGTCGGGTTACGCTGCGCTAACCCGACCTACGGAATGACAGAGGTTGACATGAAAGAACTGGAAAAAAATCTTGCCGGTAAGGGCTTGCGCATCGGCATCGTGCAAAGCCGCTTCAATCCGGAAATATGCGAGGGGCTGCTGGGCGCATGCCGCGACCAGTTGGAGCAGCAGGGCGTTGCCGAAGACGATGTCACGCTGGCCACCGTGCCGGGTGCGCTGGAAATTCCTTTGGTGCTGTTGCACATGGCAGAGAGCGAAAAATTCGATGCGCTGATCGCCCTCGGCGCGGTGGTCCGTGGCGACACCTACCACTTCGAAGTAGTGTCGAACGAATCGGCGCGTTGCGTGAACGAAGTGCAGCTGGCTTGCGGCGTACCGATCGCCAATGCGATTCTCACCACCGATAACGACGAACAGGCGATCTCTCGTATGGAAGTGAAGGGCCGCGAAGCGGCGCTGGCGGCAATCGAGATGGCAAATCTGTTACGAGATATGGCATGAGCGCTGTAATCGAGGCGAAAAAAGCGCCCAACAAAAGCCCGCGCCACCGTGCGCGCGAACTGGCGCTGCAGGGCATCTATCAGTGGCGGGTGACGGCGGGTGACGATGCGCAAATCGAAAAGCAGATCCAGGCCGAAAAGAATCTCGGGCGCTATGACCGGGAGCTGTTCTCGAAACTGTTGCGCGGCGCATTGGGCCAGCACGCCGACATCGAAGCGCTGCTCGCCCCGCATCTCGACCGGCCACTTGCCGAGCTCAGCCCGGTGGAATTCGCGGTGCTGCTGCTGGGTGCATTTGAGCTGTCGCAGCATCTTGAAGCGCCATACAAAGTGGTCATCAACGAAGCGGTCGAACTGGCCAAGACCTTCGGCGGCACCGACGGCCACAAGTATGTCAATGGCGTGCTCGACAAGCTTGCACCGCAGCTGCGCGCCGTGGAATTCGCCGGGCGCAGATGAGATAGCAAGTAGTGAGTGGTGAGTGGTGAGTAGGAAGCGGGTTTCCCACTCCCCACTGAAGCACGAAGTGCCGATCAACTTGCCACTTACGAGCAAAAACATG
>CAZMWC010000530.1:0-1139 GCA_964569805.1 uncultured Gallionella sp. | reverse complement strand
GCCTGCGCCAGCGGCATATTCACATCAATCTCGTCCCACGGCACGAACACCTTGCCCTCCGCATCCTTCTCGATAATGCCTAACTGCACCAACGCGGTGACATCGGTGTGCACATTCTTGTAATGCCGCCCCAGTTTTTTCGCCAGCGCGTAAATCGATGAATGGCCGATACCTTTCAGCGCATTGATGAGCAGCCAGCGTTGCGGGGTGAGTGCCGCCGCAAATTGCGCGATGCTTTCGAAGCCAATGCCGTTATGGGGTTTAACTTTTTTGCCGCTCGCAGCATCTTTCCACACCTTGGCAAAGTGCGCCAAAGATTCCTCTGGCGAAGAGATTCCCACGTTCAAAATTTGTTTTCCGCTCATTTGCAACTCCTCACATCCGCATAAAAATCAGCCACCAGCGTATTTACATCCACAAACCGATAAGGCAATTCACGCTCGGCCAAATGCTTGTGGTCGCCCTTGCCCGTTTCGTTGTCGTAACCAACCACGCGCACATCACCCACCGCATACACCAGACGATACTTCAGGCCGTGCGGACGTTCTGCTGTTGGCTCCGGCAATTGCCAAATCACCATCTCGATCACACCATCGAACATCAGTTCTTTGTGATAGAAAATTCTCTGCGCTTTCATATGGCGCATCATGCCATATAGCAGTAGTAGGGCGCAATAACCAACGGGCATTGCGCCGTATGCCATAGCCAAAGGGGCTAAACGAAACAGGTCAGCTTCGAATTTGATTTCGCCAAACAGACCTGGATTGCGCTTCATTCGTTAGCGCTCTTGATGCCATAAGGCACACAGGTGTAATATCCGCATCATGAAGCCTGTGAACTGGAATACCGAAAAAAATATCCGCCTCAAGGCTGAGCGCGGCGTATCTTTTGAGGAGGTGTTATCGGCCATGTCGAATGGGAACCTGCTCGCCGTATTGGATCATCCAAACACAGACCAATATCCGAACCAGCGCATGCTTGTGGTTCGTATTCGTGGCTACGCCTATCTGGTGCCGTTTGTGGAGGCGAAGCGGGAGGTCTTCCTGAAAACAATCATCCCGAGCCGGAAAGCCACTTGCATTTATCTTGATGAGGAGCGTTGAAATGGACAAAGAAAGAAAACTTGAGGAAGAGATTCT
>CAZMWC010000529.1:0-1142 GCA_964569805.1 uncultured Gallionella sp. | reverse complement strand
TTCTCGAGCTCTTTGAGATCCTTGTCGGGAAGATAGAGTATGGCGAACCCGACGATGATCCCGCCGATAGCGGTCCAGAGACCATTCCCGTCGAATACCGCGACATCGATGCCATCAAGTATGTGCCATATTCCTCTCCAGATGAGGACGAGTCCGACGACGATGCCGAGATTCTTCGCGAAATAGGCGACGAGCGAGCGTTTCATGATTTGCATGGATGCGTGTCGATTATGAACGGATAAAAAGGGGTCGATTGGAATGATACCACACGAGACCGAGGACATCCTGACTCAGGATGCCGAGCCCTTGAGGTAGTGGTCGAGAGTATAGATCCAGTTCTCGTCGTCTTCCTCACCGCGCTCCCTCGCCATGACTTTCTGGTTGAGGAGCCAAGCGAGATAATTCGCGTCCTCGGCCGCGACCTTTTTCACGTCCTCCCCGGAATATTTCCCGAAATTGAATTTCCGGATGAGGATCGGGCGAGTGGACACCGCGAGCATCTCATGGAGCACCGCTCCCTCGTCGCCGAGCGTCCCGAGCATCTTCGTGAAATGGAAGTCGAACAGCGCGCGGAGCACGCGCACGTCACCGAGCGCGTCGTGCGCCGCGGCGTCCTCGACGCCGAGGTCATGGTAGTAACGCAGGTACTGCAGGTTGTATTTCGGGATCTCGCCGGCGATATCGAGGTGATGCGCCACCTTGAAGGTGTCGATCATCCCCCCGACCGCGATTCCCTCGCGCGCGAGCATGTCCGCGTCGAACTTGGCATTGTGCGCGACGAGGACGGCTCCCGAGGTGAAGATATCCGAGAGCTCCCGATGCATCTCCGATTCCGCGAACGGCGGATGTGCCTCCACCATCCTGTTCGTGATCCGCGTCACGACCATGGCATCGATCGAGATCGGCACGGGCGGGCGGAAAAGCGACTCGGCCTCACGGCCGCCGAACTCGTACGCCACCTGGCACAGCCGGTCCTCCGGCCCGATGCCCGTCGTCTCCGTGTCGAGAAATATGAGCTTGGTCCTGTCCATAGTGTTATGTGAAAATTATATGTGACCGATCATACCTTGTCCTCGATTTTCCACACGCCTTTCTCACGAAAAGCGGCGATGGTCTGGCGCTTGGCTTTATTGAGAAGGATG
>CAZMWC010000528.1:0-1146 GCA_964569805.1 uncultured Gallionella sp. | reverse complement strand
CCGGCACGATCAAGGCCAACGGCGGGACGCTCACCACGGCGGGAAGCTGGGCGAACGACGGCGCCATCAGTGCAGTGGCTGGCATCTTCAATCTGGGCGGCACTTGGACCAACAATACCCCGATTGCCTTGACAGGCGGCACACTCAATATCGGCGGGGTATGGGCTAACAACTCGGCCATCAACCAGAGCGGCGGCACGCTCAGCCTCAACAGCGCCTTTACTACCGCGCAACTGGCGACCATCAATCGCACAGCGGGCACGTCACAAATAAACGGTGGCAGCTGGAACAACACCGGCGCGGCCTACGACCTGTCTGCTGCGGGAAATATGGGGACACTCTCGCTATACAACGGAGCGACGATCACGGGCGGTGCGATCAACGCGACGGGCGCTGACTACTTGTATCTTAGCGCCAATCAAACGGGGGCGTTGAGTGGTGTGACGTTGAATGCGCCCATGACGATGGCAGGCCCCTCATACCTGAACATAACCAACGGACTGACGCTGAATAACACATTGACGATGGCGATAGAGTGCTGTGGCAACAGCAGCATCAACTTCAATGGCACCGGCGCACAGACACTGGGCACCACGGGTGCAGGTTCAATCATCGTCAATGGCAGTTACTCCTACATGAGCGGCACTATTGCACCGACGGCGGGTGCATCGTTGGCGATTGGCTCGGGAGTCACCATCAAATCTGTGACACGAGACGTAACGGTTGGTAACGCAAGTCTTGGGCTGGTCAACAACGGTACATTGCAATCGGACGGAGCGTCGCTGACGGTGACGGGTAGCAACTGGAGCAATGGTGCCACCGGCACGATCAAGGCCAACGGCGGGACGCTCACCACGGCGGGAAGCTGGGCGAATAATGGCTTGCTCACCAGCGCAAGTGGCACACTCAATATAGCCTCGTTGGGTACCAATGCAGGCATCATCGAGGCAAGCACCGGAGCGATCACCACCGGAAACGCAAGCCTTACCAACGCTTCCACCGGCACCATTCGCGGCACAGGCACACTCACGTTTGGCAGCGGCACACTCACCAACAGCGGTATCATCGCTCCCGGCATTGCAACCGGCGATACCACCGGCACACTCTCCATCACGGGTAATCTGTTGATGGGGGCGGGCGGCAACC
>CAZMWC010000527.1:0-1151 GCA_964569805.1 uncultured Gallionella sp. | reverse complement strand
GATTCGGAATCGCGCTGTCTGAAACCCGTCACTCACCAAGTAGCGCAACCGACCCGTTGCAGACAGTGGAGTTTTCAAAAAGCAGACCGTCAACGCAGAATTAACCGGCTCCGCGCTTTTGCGCAGTCCCGTTTGACTGCCGGGTTATGCCCATGGACTTGAGCAGCTCTGTCAGTTCAGAGACTGAGTAACACTTACCATCTATTTTCCTGTGCAACATAGCATGGCAATTAGGACAGACCGGTATTAAATCGTTTGCGTAGTTAATTTTATAGCTCTTACCAATGCTATGAATTGGAGTTATGTGGTGAACATGAATAAAATCTTTACCAAGTGACCCATAAGCTTGCTCAAAGTTAAATGAACATATTTTGCACGTACAACTGTGAGCTTCTATGCATTTTGCACGCGCAATAGAGCTGCGTTCATATTTGTTTACAGAAACCTGCTTTTTGATGCCCTCGAATATTTCTGTGCTTGAATCCAAAATTTCAGGAAAGAACTCGTCATTTGCAGTGCTAAAAATTGATGAAATATACGCTTCAAGATTTTCATTCAATTTGATCGGCCCTTGAGGAGCCGCGTTTAATCCGTTTTCTAAAAGGAGGGGGAGTGATAGTTTTTCTGAATCGACCTCTTCGATTAGCTGAAGATTAAAAAATTTACCGCCAAGAGACTTTTCGTATTCTTCTGTATTAAGCCAATACTCTTTGTCATCTCTTATTTGTGAGGAGTCCTTGTTCAGTTCTGTTACTTTGCATTTGTATCTTATTTTTTGTATGGGGGTTGTGCAGTAAATATAAACAATGTCGCCAACACTGTATTTTGCATTTCCTTGACGCCAATCTATTGATCCGTGATGAGCGAATGAGCTGGCGTGGTCATACATCCTTCCATTTGCGGATATTAACCAATTCATAGGGCTACTCTATTTTGATTGGGCATAAAGTAAGGCGCTGCGCACTTTTCAGTTACGCATAGTAGTACGGACAAGAACGAATGTCTTCTTTTTGGAAAAAACGCGAGCGCCAGCAAATGGCACCTTGCCGCCCTTTAGCTCGCTGGAATCATCACCCGAGAGCGGCAATTCAAATACCAAGCTTGGCTTGTCATGTTGGGTTTGGTGAAAATATTTTTCTACGCCGCGCGCC
>CAZMWC010000526.1:0-1153 GCA_964569805.1 uncultured Gallionella sp. | reverse complement strand
TCAACGAGCGTTGCGAGACCGACATTCCCGGCCTGTACGTGGCGGGCGAGGCGAGCGGCGGCCTGCATGGCCGCAACCGCCTGATGGGCAATTCGGTGCTCGATTACAACGTGTTCGGGCGGCGCGCCGGCAAGTATGCCAGCGAGTATGCCAAGGATGTCAAACTCGGCAAGCTGAGCCTGGCACACCTCGATGCCTACGAGAAAGAATTGAAGGATGCGGGCGTGAAAACCGATCTGGTGACGCCGGTGCTGCTGCCGTCTTACGCACCCGATGATGTCAGGAAGCGCCAGTTGCTGCGCGCCGAGAATGAGTTGCCCGGCACGTCGGTGCTGCACAACCGCCTGCACGCCGAAAGGCCCGGCGCCTGAAGCGCCGGAGTCAGTCCATGACACACATCGACGACAAGATCATCGATCTGGCGCGTACCGCGCTGAGCTTCGAGTACGGCGAAGAGCATTTCTATCGCCATGCTGCCGACATGACGAAGAATCCGGGCGGCAAGGCCATGTTTCTGCGCCTTGCGGAAGAGGAGTCGGATCGCATCGAGGATATGCACAAGCTGTTTGGCGCCGTGATGGGGCTGGAATTGTGGCAGCAGCTTGCCGCCGAGGAAGCGGCAAACGGGCATCCTTCGAAGGTGATCGCCGAGATGGATGCCGCTGTTATACAACGCGGTCATGCGGCACTCGCCGACGATGCGCAGGCGCTGCGCATGGCGATGGAGCTTCAGCGCCGCATCATCCACGTGTTCAAGGGCATGTCGGAGCACGTCAGTGATCCGGACATCGTCAAGCTGGCCGACAAGATGGTCCAGGAGGAATGTTCGCGGTACGACACCCTGCAGGCGCAACTTGATAGCGTGCAGAACGTCGGATTGTGGCTGGACACCCCGGAGTTTCGCATGGATGGAAGGTTCTGAACGGGCACGCTATGGATACTACTCTGCGCATCACCTCGAATCATGCCGGCAGCGCTTTCACGGCGCGGATCGAAAAAATCAGCGGCCAGAAGCTGCTGGCCTGCTACCAGTGCGGCAAGTGCTCCGCCGGCTGCCCGATGGCGGCGCACATGGACGTGCTGCCGAACCAGATGATCCGCATGGCGCAACTGGGAATGCAGCAGCAACTGCTGGAAACGAAAGCCATCTGGA
>CAZMWC010000525.1:0-1153 GCA_964569805.1 uncultured Gallionella sp. | reverse complement strand
GTTAACGTGCCGCCATTCTTGTCAAAAAACGCGGCAAAGGCAAGCATCAAATAACCTGCCCCTTTTGCTGTTGACAGTTCGGGGCGAAAAAACCTACATTCACCCCATTCCCGGTTTTTCTTTTGCGCTTCCACCACCGCTATCGAGGAGACACTTAATGTCCGGCATCCAATCCGTATTGCATGAAACCCGCATTTTCAATCCTTCCGATGAATTTGTCAGACAGGCCAATGTCTCCGGCATGGCAAGTTATCAGGCCTTGTGCAAGGCAGCGGAGCAGGATTATGCGGGTTATTGGGCCAAGCTGGCGCGCGAAACCCTGCAGTGGAAAAAACCCTTCACTAAAACGCTGGACGAGAGCGACGCGCCTTTCTTCAAGTGGTTTGAAGACGGCGAGCTGAATGTTTCTTACAACTGTCTCGACAAGCATCTCGCCAGCCAGCCGGAAAAGACCGCGATCATTTTCGAGGCCGACGACGGCACGGTGACGCAAATCAATTACCGCGACCTGCACGCGCGCGTCTGCCAGTTCGCCAACGGCCTGAAATCGCGCGGCATCAAAAAGGGCGACCGCGTCGTCGTCTACATGCCGATGAGCATCGAGGTGGTGATCGCGATGCAGGCCTGCGCGCGCATCGGCGCGATCCATTCGGTGGTGTTCGCCGGGTTTTCCTCGAAGAGCCTGCACGAGCGCATCACCGATGCCGGGGCATGCGCGGTGATCACCGCCGACGCGCAGATGCGCGGCGGCAAGGTGATGCCGCTGAAGCCGGCGGTGGACGAAGCGCTGGCGATGGGCGATTGCGACATGGTGCACAGCGTCGTCGTCTACCGGCGCGCCGCCTGCGAAACCGCATGGCATGCCGGGCGCGATATCTGGTGGCATGAACTGGTGGCGGGGCAGGACATAAGCTGCGAGCCGGAATGGGTCGGCGCGGAGCACCCGCTGTTCATCCTCTACACCTCCGGCTCCACCGGCAAGCCCAAAGGAGTGCAGCATTCCAGCGGCGGTTACCTGCTCCTGGCGATGCTGTCGATGCAATGGGTGTTCGATTACAAGCCCGACGACATTTTCTGGTGCACTGCCGACGTGGGCTGGGTCACCGGACATACCTACACCACCTACGGGCCGCTGGCGATGGGCGCGACGCAG
>CAZMWC010000524.1:0-1155 GCA_964569805.1 uncultured Gallionella sp. | reverse complement strand
CGTCTTCCATGCCCGCCTGATAGACGCGGTTCTCATAACTGTTGAGCGCCAGCAGCCGCCCATCGCTGTGCAGCCCGATACTGTCCAGCGCATCGAGCACAGCATCGGGAGTGAGCGCGGTGAAAGGTTGGGGGCGCATGGGCGGATTGTACGGCAAGCCAGCCCGGCGCATGAGTCATGCTCAATCACGAAATGCATAGGCCGAAATGCCTATGCATTTTGGCCTATTGTCAACGTGAATTTTTGTTGGTAGTGTACCTTCACATAATCCGTAGCCGCCTATGTTACCCGGACGGCAGAAGGCAGGCAGCGACTGCCCGGACAATCAATCTGTAGTACCATGTTCGGGACTGAGTCCATGCAAGGCATGTTTGTCGATTTCAATATTCTGATTGCAGATATGCTAAAGATTCATATCCGTCAGAAATAGAACCGAATATTATGCGCTCGACCATACGATCTGCATCCCTTGTCGCACTTCCGCTCTCAATTGCATGGCTGGCCTATCGCCCGGCAGTTGACTCAGGGATTGCGACGATTTCGACCATCGCTATCCTCCTCTCAACATTTCTGTTCGAAAAAACACCGACGAACAATTAAGAGAATTAAAGGGGCCCATGAATTAAATGGATCAGCATCGCATTATGTTTCTGCATTTTTCTTCTCCTGTTCAAAATCCAAAACCTGTTCGCTTTTCGGTGTAACTCGCCTGATTCGGCACGCCTGCCGGACAGTTCAGTTTTTCCAAAAAATGATGCGAAGCCAACCTCTTTAATTTTCGTCATGAACTCACCAAGGAAGACTGTTGATATTGTCACGCTTGCTTCGGAGTATATTGTCTGCCTGAGTTGGCAGTATCAGCTTTTTTTAACGTCGATGCTGGTACCGATCAATCCACGCAGTCAACCGGGAAAATCCGGATATTTTTTGTCCTTGGGTCAACCTGGCCACTTTTCAGGAGGGGAATCATGTCACTTCTATTCTCAAAAGCCACGCTGGGATCACTCCCACTGCAGAATCATCTGGTGATGGCTCCGATGACGCGTAATCGCGCCACCGGCAATATCCCGAACGAGCTCATGGCGCAGTATTACGCGCAGCGGGCAACTGCGGGGCTGATCATTACCGAAGGCACATCGCCGTCTCCCAATGGAT
>CAZMWC010000523.1:0-1156 GCA_964569805.1 uncultured Gallionella sp. | reverse complement strand
CGTTGAGCGCATCCGCAAAGCTGTACATCTCCTTCTCGACGATGTCGGTCACTTCACCGATGGCACGCTTGAACAAGGCGGTCGGTTCGACCAGCGGCATGCGGATATTGCGATAGCCATAGCTATGCAACCAGTCGCGCACCACATCCTCAAACCATAGCCACAACCCCGCTTCATCCGGCAGAATGTCGTTCATGCCGCGTACGGCCTGTAGTGTTTCGTTGCTCATTTGCTTGCACTTACGAACTAAAAGGCGTGATCACTGCCTGCTTCACACGCTTTTATTCAGGAGAATTTTATCGAGGGCGCGATGGTATCAGGAAAGCCGTTATTCCAGAATCCCTACACGCACAAATTCCGGCTTGTTCATTTGGGTCAAAAACAGCGCACAATGACGACGATGCTTGCTTTTGCCATATTTTTTGACAAGAATGGCGACACCTTTTGAAAGTCCGGATATGCCGCAAACCCTAGTTGCAGATTTCTCTCTTCCCTCCACCGGAGGCCAGACCTTCACCTTATCCGCTACACGCGGCGAGCATCTGGTAATCTACTTCTACCCCAAGGACAATACGCCGGGCTGCACCACCGAGGCGCTGCAGTTCCGCGATTTGTATGCTGCGTTCAAAAGGGCCGGCTGTGGGGTGATAGGCATTTCGCGCGACAGCATCAAGTCACACGAAAATTTCAAGGCAAAATTTGACCTGCCCTTCGCGCTACTGTCCGACGCGGATGAAACGGCGTGCAAGCTGTTCGGCGTAATTAAGCTGAAAAATATGTATGGCAAGCAGGTGCGCGGCATTGAGCGCAGCACCTTTGTACTCGATAAAAATGGCATACTTCGCCGTGAATGGCGCGGGGCCAAGGCCGAAGGCCACGCGCAGGAAGTGCTGGATTTCATCAATTCTCTCAACTAAAAGGAACAACATGCCCCCACGCGCAAGCAGGAAACCGGTCAAAGTGGCGAAGAAAACCGACATCAAACTATTCGTGCTGGACACCAACGTGCTGCTGCACGACCCGACCAGCCTGTTCCGCTTCGAGGAACACGATATCTGCCTGCCGATGTTCGTGCTGGAAGAGCTGGACAACAAGAAAAAGGGCATGACCGAAGTCGCGCGCAACGCGCGCCAGGCCAGCCGTTTCCTCGACGAGA
>CAZMWC010000522.1:0-1158 GCA_964569805.1 uncultured Gallionella sp. | reverse complement strand
TCCTATACAGCATTTCATTAAATTCGATCATACAAGGGGCAATTCACGAATTGCCGGGGCGATTCGTGAATCGCCCCTACCCATCGCGCCGATACGTTCAGGCAATTCGTGAATCGCCCCTACGGGGTGGTCGAACATATGGTCATCTTTTGACATCATTTGGCTGGTAAGTGGCTAATCCACAAAGAGGACAACATGTTCAGTATCGTCATCCCGAGTTGGAACAATCTCCCCTATCTGAAACTCTGCATTGAGAGCCTGAAAAAATATTCTGGATTCGAGCACGAGATCATCGTGCATCTGAACGATGGCTCGGACGGTTCGCTGGAATGGGTGAAATCGCAGGGGATAAAATACACACGGACCGACAAGAACGTCGGCGTTTGCCTGTCGGTGAATCATCTGGTAGCCCAAGCAACCCATGATTGGGTGTTGTATATGAACGACGACATGGTGGCCGCGCCCGGTTGGGATGTCGCCTTTGCAAATGCGATCAAATCGGTCGATACCGACCTCGCGCTGTTTTTCGGCACGATGATTCAGCCCGAAACTAACGATCATCTGGACATCATCTGCCATGATTTCGGCCGCACGCCGTCGGCATTCGACGAATCGGCTTTTCTGGCGCACTGCAACGACGACAACCGCGGCGACAAGGAAGGTGCCGCCTCGCAGCCCACGCTGTTCCACAAGAAATGGTGGAACATGCTCGGCGGCTACAGCATCGAATTCTCGCCCGGCATGAGCAGCGACGACGACCTGCTGATGAAATACTGGGTGGCGGGCTGCCGCAACTTCCGCATCGTTGGCGGTAGCCGCTTCTACCATTTCGGCATGGCCAGCACCGGGCGCATCACGCACAACCAGGGCGGACGCATGTTCACGATGAAATGGGGTATTACTCAACTGGAGTTCTATCGTTTCTATCTGCCCTCGCTACGCAAGCCAGGTGGAGGCAATACGGCAGATAACCCGCATAATTTTGTTCGCCCCAGCTGGTTGGGTAAATTGCGGCGGGTGCGCTATGCCTTGCGTTACAACTATCCGCTGGACGGGATCGAGGCATGGGATCCGGTGCCGGGGCGGGGCAAATGGGAACAGGGTAACTAGTATAACAACACATAAATAACGAAACATGTATCATGCTGTCGCATGCCC
>CAZMWC010000521.1:0-1160 GCA_964569805.1 uncultured Gallionella sp. | reverse complement strand
TCAGCCGGATTCTCGAAGGTCAGCCCGAGGATGCCGAAGTTGGCGAGGTTAGCCAAGTGAATACGTTCAAAGCCCTTGGCTACGATAGCTCGCACCCCGAGGATGCGCGGGCACAGCCCGGCATGCTCGCGTGAGCTGCCCATGCCGTAGCCGTCGCCGGCGATGAGGAAGCCGTGGCCGCCCGCATCGCGCAACGCCGCAGCGCGGGTGCTGAAGGTCTTGTCCACCTGGACGAAGGTGGCCTGCTTGGCGTATTCGTCGGCGTTCGAACGCAGCGACAGATACTTGCCGGCGGGCTGGATATGGTCGGTGGTGATTTCGTTGCCGAGCTTGAGCAGAACTTCGCCCGCCAGCTTTGGCGGCAACGGATCCAGCGTAGGCAGCGGCGCAATGTCAGGGCCGTAGCGCATCACTACTTTGGCAGCTTCTGCAGATGTCAGCGGCGCGACATAGGCATCCATATCGACCACCGGCGGAACCAGCTTGATGGTGAGCTCGGGATTGTCGCCGAGCAGGTCGCGCGGGTCGGTCAGGACGCCCGTTACGGCGCTCGCGGCGGCAGTCACCGGGCTGACCAGATGCACGGCAGCAGTTTCGGTACCGGAACGGCCTTCGAAGTTGCGGTTCGCCGTAGACAGCATCACGCCGTTGCTGGGTGGCGAAAAGCCCTGGCCGATACATGCGGAGCAGGCGTTTTCCATCACGCGCACACCGGCGGCATAGAAGATTTCCAGGTAGCCGGCCGCCGCGAGCTGGCGAGCGATGGCTTGCGAGCCGGGCGCGATGGCGGTGTCGACCTTGACCTTCTTGCCGCGCAGCAACTCGCCGACGCGCGCCAGGTTCTCGTAGTTGGAGTTGGTGCAACTACCGATGAACACGGCATCGATCGGCATCCCGGCATGTTTTGAGACCGGCTCCATGCCCTTGAGGCGAGGATACAGCGCGATGGTCGGCTCCAGGTCGGACAGGTTGATCTCGACGGTGCGCGAGTAGGTTGCGCCCGCATCGGCGGCCAGCGGCTGCCAGTCATTGCCGCGCTTGCGGCCTTCCAGATAGGCCTTGGTGATCTCGTCCGACGGGAAAATCGAGAAGGCGACGCCGGCCTCGGTACCCATGTTGCAGATGGTGGCGCGGTCGGTGACATTCAGGCTCTTCAGGCC
>CAZMWC010000520.1:0-1162 GCA_964569805.1 uncultured Gallionella sp. | reverse complement strand
TTTAGCGGGTTTTTTAATGTCCAAGCGGTATCAAGCAATCTCATTAAAGCTTGCACTATTTGGGGGTTGATTTGATAATACAACCCCCAGCACAAAAAACTACAACCCCCAAATAGTGAGATCATGAGCAAGCTAACCGAAATGGCGATTAAGAAGGCCAAGCCAGAGGCCAAGGCGTACAAGATGTCGGACGGTGGCGGCATGTACCTACTGGTGCAACCTACAGGTTCAAAGTGGTGGCGACTCAAGTACCGTATCGCTGGAAAAGAAAAAATGTTATCCATCGGCGTATATCCAGACGTTACCCTCTCCGAAGCAAGAGACCGGCGCGAACAAGCGCGCAAGCTACTGGCGAACGGCGGCGACCCTAGCGCAATCAAGCAAACAGCAAAGCAGACGCAACAAAAAACATTGCAGGTTGCCGAAAATAGTTTCAAGAACCTTGCCGCTGAACTTCACAAAATTAAATCCCCCATGTGGACAGCCGGACACGCTAAACAGTGGATGGTCTACATGGAAAAATACGCCATGCCCGTCATAGGCGACCGCCCGATTACCGAAATTGAACCGATGGAAATAGTCGGCATCATGCGGACAGTAGAAGCGAGCGGCACATTCGAGACTAGGGATAGATTGCTGCAAACCATCGGCGCAGTGTTCAAGTATGCAATCGCCACAGGCCGCGCTAAATATAATCCGGCTGAAATCCGCATGGCACTGGCAGACCGCCCAAAGGTGGAACACTTCGCCTGCATCACCCCTGCCGAGTTGCCTGAGTTTCTGCGCGCAGTCACCGGCTATCAAAACTTGGACAAGGTTTCACCGATTGCCATATCAGCTTTTCGCCTGCTGATGCTCACTACCACCCGAACCAGCGAGGTGCGTTTTTCCAAGTGGGCAGACTTTGACCTGGATGCGGGATGCTGGGTTATTCCCGAAGAGCAAACCGGGCGCAAGGGCAAAATAGGCAGGCGCACCCCCCATGCCGTGCCGCTATCCGCCCAAGCCGTCAAAATTCTGCGCGACCTGTATCAGGTGACGGGAGAGGGCGAATATGTATTCCCGAACCGCAACAGTGCCGGGCGGGTTATCAGCGAAAACACTGTCTTGAAGATCATCGAAACCATCGGCTACAAAGGCAGGATGACAGGCCACGGCTTCA
>CAZMWC010000519.1:0-1171 GCA_964569805.1 uncultured Gallionella sp. | reverse complement strand
GCGAGCCCAAATACCTCAACTCGCCGGAAACGCCGCTGTTCGAAAAAGGCCGCGAACTATACGGCCTGTTCCAGGCGCAAAAAGCCATCCGTGGCGGGCAGCAAGTGCTGGTGGTGGAAGGCTACATGGACGTGGTGGCGCTGGCGCAACACGGCGTGGAATACGCGGTGGCGACGCTGGGCACGGCGACCACGCCGTATCACGTGCAGAAATTATTGCGTCTGGCCGAGCACATCGTATTCAGTTTTGATGGTGACAAGGCGGGGCAAAAAGCGGCATGGCGCGCGCTGGAAAATGCGCTGCCTTACTTGCAGGACGGCAAGCGCATCAGCTTTCTGTTTTTGCCGGTCGAACATGACCCCGACAGCTTCATCCGAGAATTTGGCAAAGACGCTTTCGAACAGCGCGTGCGGACAGCGATGCCGCTGTCCGGCTATCTGTTGCGCGAAGTCAGCGCGGGACTGGATTTGCGCACCCAGGAAGGGCGTAACCAGTTATTACAGCGCGCCAAACCGTTGCTGACAGCGATTGCCGCACCGGCCACCGCCTTGCTGCTGCGCAAGGAAGTCGCGGCGCTTTCCGGCGTGAGCCAGGAGGAGTTGGAATCGTTGTATGAAATCAAACCCGTTGCGCGCGCGCCGCGCCGCGCATTTCAAAAAACCGGGCGTGCCGCGCCTTCGTCGCATCGGCTATTGCTGCAATGCCTGATGGCGCAGCCCGCGCTGGGAGCGCAATTGCCTTGCGAGTGGCACGGCGAGGGGGGCGAAGCCGAGGCGGTTGCCGCCGTGCTGTTTGTGTTGCGGGAAGCGGATTTTGCGTTGAGCAGCCCTGTGCTCACACAATTATTTCAGGGCACCACGCATGAAAAGACGCTGGCATCTGCCGAGGCGGATATGCTGCATTGGGGTGACAGCTTTGATGTGGCCGCCGAGTTTGCCGGGTTGTTGGGTAAACTCGAGGACGGGCAGCGCCTCCAGCAATTTCAGGCTTTGCAGGAAGAACGGGCAAAAGGCAGCGTGTCGAGCATGACCGATGCGGAGCGCAAACAATATTTGCAACTGCTGCAACGGCGTTGACCCGGATGCTTCATTCTAAAAAACGCAGTTGAGGGGTATGTAGGTGCGAATTCATTCGCACGAACAAGCGGTTATGTGCGAATGAATTCGCACCT
>CAZMWC010000518.1:0-1200 GCA_964569805.1 uncultured Gallionella sp. | reverse complement strand
TTTGAAGCAATATGACTGATAACCTTATTCACTACCGCCCCCTGAACTTTCTGCTATTAATTTTTCCGCCATTCATGACATTGCGAGACCAGCCGGGCCGTGGTAATCCGGCTTTCCACACAATATCCGCCACTGGATTGCCGCGTCGGCTTCGCCTCCTCGCAATGACGGCATCGAGGCGTCGGCTGCACCTCCTCGCAAGGCACTGTGTCATCGCGAGCACCATCGGCGCGTGGCGATCCAGAAGTTTCCTGGATTGCTTTGTTGGCCTGCGGCCAATCCCTCACTGCGCTCGAGACCGCCACTGCGTGGCGTCCTGCTCCCTTCGGGCTGGTGCCGCGCTGCTCCTCGCAATGACGGCATCGAGGCGTCGGCTGCACCTCCTCGCAATGACACTGTGTCATCGCGAGCGCCATCGGCGCGTGGCGATCCAGAAGTTTCCTGGATTGCTTTGTTGGCCTGCGGCCAATCCCTCACTGCGCTCGAGACCGCCACTGCGTGGCGTCCTGCTCCCTTCGGGCTGGTGCCGCGCTGCTCCTCGCAATGACGGCATCGAGGCGTCGGCTGCACCTCCTCGCAATGACACTGTGTCATCGCGAGCGCCATCGGCGCGTGGCGATCCAGAAGCTTTCCGGATTGTCTCGTCGCGTTGCTCCTCGCAATGACGGTCTGCATGGCTCGCCACGTTTCAAATTCCGTGGGTCATTCTAACAGTTTGTTGAAATTATCGGTGTTTGCAATTGCATAAAATTTTCTGCCTATCAGAAAACTCCACAATCGATTTTCAGATCACCGGGAGGGGTTTGACGTAATCCCGGAAATTCACTCTTTGCTCAATAAGCATGAGAATTTCAACAAACCGCCAACATGAAACCCGGTTGTGAAACTATATTTATCGATGTTTCCATAAATCATGACAAACATCTTCCCTCATCCCCACCCTTCTCCCGGAGGGAGAAGGGCTTTGCATCCCTCTCCATCCGGGAGAGGGAACGAGGGTGAGGGAAATAATGCGACGCGGAAATTTTGTCATGTATTTTGGAAAGCTCAATAGCATGGCAATAAACCGGCCCGTCACGGAACTGGACAACCGTTGTCGCCTAGAGGTACACTCTGATACCTTTTATATGATACTTTTTATATCCTTCCAGCCTCTGCGACCCATGGATTAACCAGGTACTTTTCGATGACCAAACAAAA
>CAZMWC010000517.1:0-1211 GCA_964569805.1 uncultured Gallionella sp. | reverse complement strand
CAACTACGCCGACATCGTGCGCCGCATCCAGAGCGAACTCGCCAGCCGCCACTTCCACTTGCTCGAAGCGCTGGCCGAACATATCGCGCAGATCCTGCTCAACGACTTCAAGGCACCGTGGGTCAAGATCAGCATCGCCAAGCTGAACGCGATACGCGGAAGCAAGATGGTGGGGGTCAGTATCGAGCGGGAGCAGGTGAGATAGCTCACCCGCTTGACGAATATAACATGCGTGTTATTATCTGTCCGTGAGTTACACCATCGAATTTTATGACGCGGATGTTCAGCGTACGGTGCTGGCCTGGCCCACCGGAATCAACGCCTGCTTCACTCGCATCACATTACGCATGGTGGAACACGGCGCGAATCTCGGTCTGCCCTACACTCGAGCGATGGGTGGCGGACTCTTCGAGATACGCGCCAAAGGGCAAGAAGGAATAGGCCGGGCATTCTTTTGCACCATGACCGGGCGGCGCATCATCATTCTGCACGGCTTCATCAAGAAAACCGACAAAACCCCAAAGCACGAACTCGATATTGCGCTACAGCGCATGAAGGAGATGAAAAATGGATAAACAACGCAAAACCATCCCGTTCGATCCGGCGGCACACCTCAATCGCTCACTTAAAAATCCGGCATTCAAGATTGCTTACGATGCGCTGGAGGATGAATTCTCCGCACTTGATGCACTGCTACAAGCACGCAAACAGGCGGGGCTGACCCAAGCCGAAGTGGCCGAACGCATGGGCATCGCCCAATCCGCATTGGCACGAATCGAAAGCTCCCTAGGAAGCCGCAAACACTCCCCCTCCCTCGCCACGCTGCGCCGCTATGCCGAAGCCTGCGGCAAGAAGCTCACCATTGCCATCGGATAATTCATCGCGCAGATCCTGCTCAACGACTTCAAGGCACCGTGGGTCAAGATCAGCATCGCCAAGCTGAACGCGATACGCGGAAGCAAGATGGTAGGGGTCAGTATTGAGAGGGGGCAGGTTAAATAGGCCGTTCTATCAAAAGTTACTATTTGCGAAGCCAGGTATCTATTGGATACCTATTGACAGCCTAAAAGACATTCGTTAGATTGCCGCCAATTACACCCAACATCAGGAAAACAACCATGACCAAAGAAGTGCAAATGTCCATCAAAATGGAACCGGAATTACGCGACCAATTCATGGCGGCGGCGGCGACCATGCATCGCCCGGCTGCA
>CAZMWC010000516.1:0-1213 GCA_964569805.1 uncultured Gallionella sp. | reverse complement strand
GGCACGATTGCGGCGACGAGATGCTGGTCGAAGTGGCGCAGCGCCTCCAGTCCTGTGTGCGCGAGATCGACACGGTGGCGCGTTTCGGCGGCGACGAGTTCGTGGTGCTGATCGAGGCTCTCGGCGAGGATGCGGAGCAGGTATCGCAGACTATCGCGGCGATCGCCGAAAAGATCCGTGTCGCGCTGTCCCATCCATATTCGATCAAGGAGCATGAACATCACAGCTCGCCAAGCATCGGCGTGTGCCTGTATCGCGGCAATGAAGAATCGGTGGATGATCTGCTCAAACACGCCGATATGGCGATGTACCAAGCCAAGGATTCAGGGCGCAACGTGGTGCTGTTCTTCGACCCCGCGATGCAACAAGCGGTGGAAACACGCGCAACCCTTGAGGCGGATTTGCGCCGAGCCGTTCCGGATCAACAACTGCATTTGTACTACCAAATTCAGGTGGACAACAACCATCGTCCGCTGGGTGCGGAAGCGCTGGTGCGCTGGATGCATCCAGCGCGCGGCATGGTTTCGCCCGCGCAATTCATTCCCGTCGCCGAAGAGAGTTCGCTGATTTTGGATATTGGGCATTGGGTGCTCGATGCCGCTTGCCGGCAACTTGCGCTGTGGGGCAAGCGCGAACAAACGCGCGACCTGGTTCTGGCCGTCAACGTCAGCGCGCAGCAATTCAGCAAGCATGGTTTTGTGGCGGGTGTTGCGGCGGTGGTTCAAGCGCATCGAATTGATCCAGCGAGGCTGAAGCTGGAGTTGACCGAGAGCGTGGTATTGACCGATGTCGCCGATATTGTGGCCAAGATGCATGCGCTGAAAGCGCTGGGTGTCAAGTTGTCGCTGGACGATTTCGGCACCGGCTATTCATCGCTGTCCTATTTGAAGCAACTGCCGCTCGATCAACTCAAAATCGACCAGAGCTTCGTGCGCGATATCGCAACCGATACCAACGATGCCATGATGGTGCAAACCATCATCGGCCTGGCAAAAAATTTCCGCCTGAATGTGATCGCTGAAGGCGTGGAAAACGAAGTGCAGCTGGAGTTTCTCAAGCAGAACGGCTGCATGGCGTATCAGGGATATTTGTTCAGCAAACCGGTGCCGATTGAGGAATTCGAGAAATTGCTGGGTATGGGCGATTGATGAAAGGGCAATTCGTGAATTGCCCCTTGTATGATCGAATTTAATGAAATGCTGTATAGGAGGTT
>CAZMWC010000515.1:0-1217 GCA_964569805.1 uncultured Gallionella sp. | reverse complement strand
CAGTATCTGCAAATGATCCGCGAGCTCGACAGGTTGATGGAGCTGGTGCATTCAACCTGGCTTGCCGGATTCATCGCCGACGATGCGAAAGGTGCATTGGAGCGGCAATGGCGCAGGAAGACGCTGGGAGTTTCGGCAGAAATTACTGCGATCTTGGCACGCGCGTTCAGCGCCGCGCAGAGGATCAAGCATGATGCTCAGGCAGAACCCAGCCAGGTGGCAACGGAAAGCCCCGCAGAAGAGGTAGTAGAAGCACCCAGGAAAAAGACTCGCAAGACGAAAACCCAGACACCTGATAGTGCGGGAGCTGTCGCTTCATCGCTGGTCGATGATGCGGGTCTTGCGGAGCCAGCCACAACAGGCGATGCCTTGGTGGCAACCACTTTCTAGCGTTGTTCCAGCTAAACCCTTACCAAGCACATGCGGTTAGTTCATCTGGGCATTGCACTACTCTGGCCTGTCCATGCTGTGCTGCCCGTTCAGTCTAAAAGATCATCGACTTATTTTCCGAGGATGTGGGCTTCTGCGACATCAGTGAACTGGTTCCGGTTAATCTGAATGGCAACATCAGTGTTGATGTCGGTTCTCCCGGAGCGTTTTGTCTCAGGTGGCCTCGTCCACCCACGCCGATTACTTTTGACAAGCCATCAGTCAATCAATTCGGCATGCGAATCAACGCCTCAAACTCTTCGATCTGCACGGGTTTGCTGAACAGGTAACCCTGGTACGCGTGGCAGCCATTGCGTTCAAGGAAGTCGCGCTGTTCCTCGTTTTCCACTCCTTCCGCAATCACTTGCATCCCCAGGCTGTTGCCCATTCCGATGATAGTCTGCACGATCACTGCATCGGTGGGTTTGATGCCGATGTTGCGCACGAAAGACTGGTCGATCTTCAGTTGGTCGAGCGGAAGTTGTGTCAGGTAAGACAGCGATGAGTAGCCCGTGCCAAAGTCGTCCATGGAGAAGTGCACGCCGAGTCCCTTGAGTTCGTGCATCTTGGCGACGGCGTTATCGATATTGCCCAGCACCACGCTCTCGGTCAGTTCAAGCTTGAGCCGCGCCGGATCGGCGCCGGTCTTTTTAAGGGTTGCGCGAATTTGTTCGACGAAGTCCGGTTGGTGGAACTGCCGCGCGCTCACGTTGACCGCGAGTTGCAGTTCACATGCCGATGGGTTTGCTTCCCATGCCTTGATCTGGGCGCAGGCGGTTTCCAGCACC
>CAZMWC010000514.1:0-1218 GCA_964569805.1 uncultured Gallionella sp. | reverse complement strand
CACTACCCTAAACGGCATCAAAGTGCCAAAGTAGTGGTGCAGTAAAGCCCACTAACATAGAGAGGAGCGTCCGCCATGAAGATTACTACGATAGGTGTTGATTTGGCAAAGGAGGTGTTTCAGATTCACGGGGTCGATACACACGGGAAAGCCGTGCTGCGCAAGCAGCTGCGCCGTGGCGAGATGGCGAAGTTTTTCGCCAAACTGGAGCCGTGTTTGATTGGCATGGAAGCTTGCGGTAGCTCGCACCATTGGGCAAGAAAGCTGGACGAATTCGGGCATACGGTAAAGCTGATGGCACCCCAGTTCGTCAAACCCTACGTCAAGACGAACAAGAATGACATGGCGGATGCCGAAGCGATCTGCGAAGCGGTGAGTCGGCCCAACATGCGCTTCGTGCCGATCAAGAACGTCGAACAACAAGCCATCCTCTCCATACATCGCGCCAGGCAGGGGTTTGTAAAAGCCAGAACCGCGCAGGCGAACCAGATACGTGGTCTGCTCTCCGAGTTCGGCATCGTCATCCCGCAGGGGATCAAATCGATCGCCAAACACATGCCCGATATTCTGGAAGATGGCGAGAACGGTTTGCCAGGCACCATGCGTAACTTGCTGGAGAGGCTGAACGATAACCTCAAAGAAATGGATAGGCAGGTGGCGGAACTGGAATTGCAAATCAAACAGTGGCATCACGGCAACGAGGCCAGCCGCAAACTGGAAGCCATACCCGGCATCGGTCCGATCACCGCCAGCGCGATTGTGGCGACGGTGGGAAATGCCACGGAGTTCAAGAATGGCAGGCAACTGGCCGCATGGCTTGGTCTGGTGCCAAAGCAGCACTCCAGTGGAGGCAAACAGACATTGCTGGGGATCAGCAAGCGCGGCGACACTTACCTGCGCACCCTGCTGATCCATGGGGCGCGGGCGGTCATCCGTTTTGCGGAGAACAAAGCAGAGCCGGATCAGTGGCTATGCAAACTGATGGTGCGGCGCAACAAGAACGTTGCTGCCGTTGCTCTTGCGAACAAGAATGCGCGCATCATCTGGGCGCTGCTGGCAAAGGGCAATATATACAAGCGGGATTACGTCTCGGTAGTCGAAGCTGCGGCGTGATCGGACAGGATAAATGGCGCGTATCGGTAACGGTACGTAATTGACAGCACGTTTAACGAGAAAGGCTTCCACCGATTGCACGGGCAATCATGAAATGATGGCGAG
>CAZMWC010000513.1:0-1219 GCA_964569805.1 uncultured Gallionella sp. | reverse complement strand
CCGTGCCGGGCTTGAGCAGGCGGTCTTTGGCATCGATCTCCAGTAATTTGTAAGCGGCGCGCGAGCGATAGCCTTCCTTTTGCGCGAGTTGCACAAAAGGGTCGTTGATATGCTCACGCATCCATTGTTTGCTGGTTTTGGAAGGCTTCATCAATAAACCTTAAAAGCATTGCACACCCAAAGGGTGCGAGAACCTCTGCGAGGCCACGAAGCGCATGAAAAATACGAAGAAAACCCCCACCCCACCAAAAACCTTCGTGCCCTTCGTTAACCAGCCACTTGGCGACCGTCTTTTGGTCGCTTAGTGGAATGTGGCTAGTCGTTTCATCAGTTCTTCGTGGTTATTGTTGTTTTCTGGGTTAAAATCCGCGCCTTATTTCTGGAAGGCTCTTAATGTTATCTCTTACCGTATCCGAACGTCTCGCCCTGAAAGGCCGCGCCCACGCCCTGAATCCAACGGTGATGATCGGCAATGCGGGCTTGACCGAGCCGGTATTAAAAGAAATCGCGGCCAGCCTGAAAATTCATGAACTCATCAAAATCCGGGTCATGGCGGAACGGCCACAACGCGAAGCCATATTGACGGAGATCTGCACTCAATTGAATGCCGCTCCGGTACAGCACATCGGCAAGATTCTGGTGGTCTATCAGCCCAACCCGGATGCGCACAAAATCGAGATCAATAAAATGCCGCGCCACAAGGGTAAAAAACCGCTGACCAAAAAGCAGTTGGGCAACCGCCGTTAAATGTACTGAACGTTGACCACTTCGTACTCCCTTACCCCGCCCGGTGCCTGTACCTCGGCAATGTCGCCGCTGTACTTGCCGATCAGTGCGCGAGCGATGGGTGAGCTGATGGAAATCTTGCGCTCCCTGATATTTGCCTCGTCGTCGCCGACGATCTGGTAAGTCACTATATCGCCATTGTCGGTGTCTTCCAGCACCACGGTCGAACCGAATACGCACCGGCCATCGGCATTAAGGGCCTTGGGATCGATGATCTGCGCACTGCCCAGTTTGCCCTCCAGCTCGACGATGCGCCCCTCGACAAACGACTGTTTCTCCTTGGCCGCATCGTATTCCGCGTTCTCGGACAAATCGCCCTGCGCACGCGCCTCGGCAATGGCATTGATAACGGCGGGACGGTCTACCGTTTTCAGGCGATGCAACTCGTTGCGCAATAACTCTGCGCCGACGACAGTCAATGGGATTTTACTCA
>CAZMWC010000512.1:0-1220 GCA_964569805.1 uncultured Gallionella sp. | reverse complement strand
CTAGCCATCTGACTAAGCGCGATGAAACATGCGCCAAGTCATTGGTTAACGAAAGGCGCGAAATTGGGTAAGCAGTTGATGTAGATACTCTGTTCAAGGGCAAGCATTTTTTCTGTTATTTTTGCGTTTTTTTTGGCTCATGCTGGAATAGCGTAAAAACGGGTGTTATCGAATGGTTTGTCATGTTTCAACATGCCGTGAATGGCATGAAGCAATTTGCGCATTACGGCACAAAGCGCTTGCAGAGGTAGCTTGCCGTTATCCACGAGGTGCTGGAAGTAGGCTTTAACGTGCGGGTCATGCTGTTTGGCACTCAAGGCTGGCATGTAGAGCGCCGAACGGATATGGCGGTTTCCGGCCTTGGATATGCGCGTTTTTTTATGGATGCTTTTGCCAGAATCGAAGGCGCGCGGATCAAGGCCGGCGAACTTCACCCACTCGCGGTGGGAAAGCCCCTGCGGCAACAGCAGAAGCTCGCCCATGAGCGCGATGGCGCTGGTTTGTGCAATGCCCTTGATGCCCGTGAGCAACTTGAACACGCGCTCGAGCTCGGGGTGCTCTCCGACCAAGACCAGCGCATCGGCGCTCAAGCGATCAATGCGCCTCTCCAGTTGGGAGACCGCCAGCTTAGTATCGCGCAGCACGGATTTGGGGGTTTCCTTTGAGGCTTCGAGCGCGTGGAGCTGGTTCTTGGCGGCAGCTTTCTGGCGGGTCAGCGCGTCGATGCGGCGGGCGAAACTGCGCAGTGCGATCTTCTCGTCGGACGGGCGCGTCCAGGCGACGAAGTCCATACGCTCGGCGTATTGGGCCAGTGTCTCTGCATCGACGGCGTCCGTCTTGCTGTTTTTCATCAACACCTTGGCGAAGTTGTGGGAAGACTTCGGGTTGACCACCATGAGCGCCACACCGGCATCGTGAAGGGCGATGGACAAGTCGAAGTGATAGACCCCGGTCGCTTCCAGGCAGACGATGATGCCGGGCAGATTGACCAGCTTTTTCACCAGCCGGGCGCGGTCGGCGGGGGCGTTGGCAAACTTCTGCGCCTTGCAAGAAGTGCCGTTCTTGCGGACGAGGAGAATCAATTCTTCCGCGCCGACGTCAATTCCGGCAAAGAGCGATTTGGGTTCTTGAATAATTTTTTCAGATTGAATGGTCATGATGTTTGTCCGTGAGGTTAAAAAAGAAAGTAAACTGTCCACTGGTTTCCCGACCCTGAATAT
>CAZMWC010000511.1:0-1221 GCA_964569805.1 uncultured Gallionella sp. | reverse complement strand
AGGTGTTGAGAAACATTCAATGGTGGGAGTTTAATCAGGCGCACGGCGCATGGATATCCCGGAATCTTGATACATTTGGCGAAGAGATACGCGGCCGGCTGGAAAAAATATCTTCCGTCACACGTCAGGAAATGGAAGAGCAAAGACTGGTCAGAAAACAGTTGATCGGCCAGATCGAAAACATCATCGTCCCTGGCACACTCGTCGTTTTCCCGACCGCTCCCGGCATCGCCCCTTTAAAGAGACGGTCGATAGACGCAGCACGGGCCGCGCACGTCAACACGATGCGGCATACCTGTATCGCCGCCGTCGCCGGGCTGCCGCAGGTCTCGATGCCGCTGATCGAAAAGGACGGTTGCCCGATCGGAATATCTTTGCTGGGCGCACGCGGGCAGGATGGCCAGCTTCTTGCGGCTGCCCGGGTTTTCGAAAAAGGTTAAAATGCTGTCCGGCGCGCCAGTGCGGCCATTCGCCAACTTATCATTTTCTCCTTTGGAGCCTTCATGCCTCTAGCTGCCTATCTCGATACCGCACCGACGCTCGGCGCACGCGTCTATACCCATGCCTCCTGCCAGATCATCGGAGATGTCACCATCGGCGACGACAGTTCGATCTGGTGCAACGCGGTGTTACGCGGCGATGTAAACCGCATCGTGATCGGACGGGGCAGCAACGTGCAGGATCTCACCATCGGGCATGTATCCCATAAGACAGCGGACAAGCCGGACGGCTCGCCGCTGCTGATCGGCGATCATGTAACTGTCGGGCATTCCGCCATCCTTCACGGCTGCACGATCGGCAACGAGTGCCTGATCGGGATGGGAGCGGTCATCCTGGATGACGTCATCATTCAGGATCGCGTCATGATCGGCGCAGGCAGCCTGATTCCGCCGGGCAAGGTGCTGGAGAGCGGGATGCTTTATGTGGGGCGCCCGGCAAAGGCCGTTCGCGCGTTAACCCCGGAAGAAATCGCCTACCTGAGATACTCTGCCGAGAATTACATGCAATTGAAAAACGACTACCTGAGCAACCTGCCGGAAACGCCCAAAACGTAGCCAAGTAGAAGTGGATGTGAATGTGGAAATTTTTGCACAGGCGCTCGGTTGGCCAGCTGCCGAAAACACAATAATCCTCCAGGAAAGTGGTCTGACAGGGATTTCACATCCTCTTTCTCCAAAACTTGCACTGCCTGTGCAACTTTTTTCGGTACAATCGCTCCCA
>CAZMWC010000510.1:0-1221 GCA_964569805.1 uncultured Gallionella sp. | reverse complement strand
AGCAGGGCCTGCAGGCCTTGTTCGACCGGCTGTATCCGGCGCTGGACAAGCTCGGCCTTGCGTATGAGATTCTGTTTATCAACGACGGCAGCCGCGACCGTTCCGCCGCGCTTCTGCGCGAGCAGTTCCAGAAGCGCCCCGACGTGACGCGGGTGATCCTGTTCAACGGCAACTACGGTCAGCACATGGCGATCATGGCGGGCTTCGAGCATTCGCGCGGGCAGCGCGTGGTGACTCTGGATGCCGACCTGCAGAACCCGCCGGAGGATACCGGCCTGCTGCTCGCGAAGATGGACGAAGGGCACGATTACATCGGCTCGATCCGCCGTCAGCGCAGCGACAGCTGGTGGCGGCATGTCGCATCGAAGGCGATGAACGGGCTGCGCGAACGCATCACGCGCATCAAGATGACCGACCAGGGCTGCATGTTCCGCGCCTACGACCGCCACATCGTCGATGCGGTCAACAGTTGCAAGGAGGTGAGCACCTTCATCCCGGCGCTGGCCTATACCTTTGCGCGCAATCCCGCCGAGGTGGTGGTCGGGCATGAGGAGCGCACCGCGGGCGAATCGAAGTATTCGCTGTACAGCCTGATCCGCCTGAATTTCGACCTGATGACCGGCTTCTCGCTGGTGCCGCTGCAATGGTTCTCGATGGCGGGGATGATGATCTCGGTGTTCTCCGGCCTGTTCTTCGTATTCCTCGCGATACGCCGCCTCGTGGTCGGCCCCGAGGCGGAAGGGCTGTTCACGCTGTTTGCGCTGATGTTCTTCCTGATCGGCATCGCGCTGTTCGGCATCGGCCTGCTCGGCGAATACATCGGGCGCATCTACCAGCAGGTGCGCCACCGGCCGCGCTATCTGGTCGAGGCGGTGCTTGAAAAACAGGAAAAAAGGCAAGGCGTGAGGGGCAAGAGACAAGGCACCATGCCTGTCGCGGGAGAGGTCGATCCGTTTGCCGTCGCAGTGGAACCCAGAAAGAAAAAGGCCAAACCGGCTGATGATGCGGCGCATCCTTCGTTGTTTTCGGATGCCCAGGAATGAGCCGGGCGGTGCCATCGCGCCACGGTGGGCGCAGCCTCGGTGCGGGCGCGATGAGCTGGCCGCCAATGCCTTGTTTACAGGAGATGGGCGATGAGTAAGGCGGTCGTCTTTGCCTACCATAACGTAGGCGTCCGTTGCCTGTCGGTGCTGCTGGCGCACGGCGTGGAGGTCGCGCTGG
>CAZMWC010000509.1:0-1227 GCA_964569805.1 uncultured Gallionella sp. | reverse complement strand
GCGTTATTAATGCGCGGCTGGAAGAAGAGATCGTCACGCGCCGCCAGATCGAAGAACTGGTGCAGCACGAGAACGAGTTCCGCCGCGAACTGATCGAGGCGTTGCCGGGCGTGTTCTTCATGATGGACGCGGACGGGCATCTGCTGATGTGGAACCGCAACCTGCGTCGGGTGCTGCATGTCAGCGATAACGATCTGACCGGCGCACTTTTGTCGAATTTCATCGGTGAAAAGGACAAGGCCAGTGCGCTGGACGCGACCCACCGGGTGTTCATGATGGTCGGCGATATGTCGCTGGAGGCGGAACTGACGGCGAAGGATGGTGTGCGCATCCCCTACCATCTCACCGGACGGTGTGTGCCGCGCGACGGCGAGATGGTGCTGATCGGCACCGGGGTGGATATCACCGAGCGCAACAAGGCGATGACCATATTGCAGCGCCACAAGCTAGTGCTCGAGACGGCGCTCGACGGTTTCTGGATGACCGATATGGAGGGCGTGCTGGAGGAAGTCAACGAGGCTTACGCCACCATGTCCGGCTATACGGAACAGGAGCTGGTGGGCATGCGCATCAGCCAGTTGGAAGCGCAGGGACAGCCGGAGGATACCAGGGCGCACATCGAGAAGCTCATGGCAGAAGGCTATGACCGCTTCGAGACGCGCCACCGGCGCAAGGACGGCAGCGTGATGGATATCGAAGTGGCGGCCACCTGTATGCCGGAACACCGTAAGCTCTTCGTGTTCTGCCGCGACATCACGCAGCGCAAGCAGGCGGAAGAAACAATAAAAAACACATTGCTGTTCCAGCAGAAGTTGATGGATGCGATTCCCTCCCCCATCTTCTACAAAGATGCAGAGTGCATCTATCTCGGAAGCAATAAGGCATTCGAGCGATACATAGAGCTGCCGCCGGAGCAATTCATCGGAAAGACTGTGTATGACATTTCACCTGTCGATTTAGCCGAGAGATACGACAAGGCCGACAAAGAGCTGCTGAACAATCCGGGCACTCAATCTTATGAAGCCGCGGTCGTCTATTCGGATGGAACACGTCACGACGTTCTCTTCAACAAGGCTACTTATACAAATTACGAAGGCAAGGTATCGGGACTGATTGGCGTGATCCTCGACATCACCGAGCGCAAGCAGATCGAGCAGGAACTGCGCGTGACTGCCGTCACCTTCGAGACGCACGATGCCATCCTGATCACCGATGCCGAGGCCAACA
>CAZMWC010000508.1:0-1232 GCA_964569805.1 uncultured Gallionella sp. | reverse complement strand
GGCGCGCACACCTACATGATCGACGCGGCACGCCGCCTTACCGCGCTGGCGGTGGATCTGGGCGAGAAGCCGTCGGTGATCTCCGCCATCGTGAAATATCACGCCACCGAGCGCGGGCGCAGCGTCATCAACGACGCGATGGACGTGCACGGCGGCAAGGGCATCTGCCTCGGCCCGGACAACTATCTGGCGCGCTGCTACCAGCAGACACCCATCGGCATCACCGTGGAAGGCGCGAATATCCTGACGCGCACGCTGATGATCTTCGGGCAGGGCGCGATCCGCTCCCATCCTTATGTGCTGAAGGAGATTGCGGCAACCCACGAGCAAGACCATAGCCGCGCCCTGCACCAGTTCGATGATGCACTGTTCGGCCACATCAGCTTTGCATTGAGCAATGCGGCGCGCAGCCTGGTGTTCGGCTTGACCAACGGGCGCGGCATTCCGGCTCCGCCGGGCGGCGTAACCCGTCGCTATTACCAACAAATGACGCGCTTCTCGGCCGCCTTTGCACTGTCTGCGGATGTGGCGATGGCGGTGCTGGGCGGATCACTGAAGCGGCACGAGAAAATTTCCGGGCGCTTGGGCGATGTGTTGAGCATGTTGTATCTGTGTTCCGCAACGCTGAAACGCTTCGAAGATGATGGCCGCCCCGCCGAAGACCTGCCGCTGCTGCACTGGGCGATGCAGGACGCGCTGTACAAGATTCAGCAAGCCTTTAGCGGCGTGATCCAGAATTTCCCCAATAGCCTGGTGCGTGGTTTGTTGTGCGGACTGATCTTTCCGCTCGGGAAGCATCTGTCGCCGCCCTCCGACCATCTCGGGCACGAGATCGCCACGCTGCTGATGCAACCCGGTGCGGCGCGCGACCGCCTGACTGCGGGCATGTATCTGTCACGCGACGAGCAGGATGCGCTGGGCGCGCTGGAATCGGCGCTGATGAGCACACTGGCCTGCGAGCCGTTGCAGGCCAAACTGGAAGAAGCGCGCAGGGCTGGCAAGTTAAAAGCGCTGGACGAGTTGGCGCGCATCGCCGAAGCGCGCGATACCGGGATGATTTCGGCAGAACAAACTTTGCAATTGCAACGCGACTACGCGCTGCGGCGCAAAGTCATCATGGTGGACGATTTCGCGGCGGAAGAATTGCGCGCGGGTAATTGATGTATCCCCTCTCCCCTTGTGGGAGAGGGGTGGGGGAGAGGGGTAGTCGTAGGGTGGGCACGTTTTTTGTG
>CAZMWC010000507.1:0-1242 GCA_964569805.1 uncultured Gallionella sp. | reverse complement strand
AAACGCCGAGCGAGACCGCAACATGCTCCTCCTGAATTGTCTGGGTGGCGCTGGCAGCTTGTGGCGCACTGCCTTTGCCAAAACGCAACACGGGCGCCACAACCGCTTCGCGCAGGCGCTCAGCCATTTTCATGGCCAGATCCGATGATCTTTCCGGCAATAATACGGCAAACCTGTCACCGCCCATATATGCCAATAAATCATGCGGCCTCAGGTTAATCGCCATTATCCGCCCCACTCCCTTCAGGACACTATCTCCCGCAAGATGGCCGTGGCGATCGACAAAATCCTTGAAGTGGTCGATATCCACCACCAGCATGAAGAGCGGCATCCCGCTGCGCTCGCAACGCAGCGCCATGCGATGGAATACCTCATTCATCCAGTTCTTGTTGTGAAATCCTGTCAGTGCATCGACATTGGCGGCCGCCTCGAATTCGAGACTGGGTTCAGGTGTCGTCATCTGCAGCAGATTGCTGTTGCGGATGCGTCCGGCAAGAATGCTCAGCAAGTTGCGGGCAATGCCATTCGACATTTCCACCAGCGACCAGACTAGGTCATGCGGCACCGCCAGCAATCGCGTATCCCGCGCCGCAATGACCAGCGCCGCGGTATTCTCGCCATCGATCAGCGACAGCTCGCCGACACATTCGCCCGATCCCAGTGCGGCATGCACAGGCAATCCATGTCCGTTCAGATAGACATGAAGCTCACCATCCAGCACCAAATAGAGCGAAGCGTTTTTCTGGCCGATCCCCAGTAGTGTCGCACCACTTTTCAGGGCGATTATTTGACAACCTTGCAGGGTAGGTTCGACACTTTTAAAGCTGATATCGCGGAACAACTTGTTCCGTTCCAGCAGTGTGCGATCAGAATCAGAAATGGCCATCGCTACAGTCTTCACCATTGTGTAATTGATTAAGTATACACAAAGGCCAAAGCAGGCAGAAGCAAACTCTCCCGCCGATAAACCGTATTCCTTTCCGGGAATTGACCCGGCTTACATGGGCGCATCGTGCGGTGCTAGCGCATGCGATTCACGGCATCTTCAACCCGCTCCACCGTGACGATTTCGATGCCGGCGATCTTCTGTCTGGGCGCATTCGCCTTGGGAATGATGGCCTGCGTAAAGCCCAGCTTGGCGGCTTCGCGCAGGCGTTCCTGGCCGCGCTGCACCGGGCGCACCTCTCCCGCCAGCCCAACCTCACCGAACACCACCAGCTTTTCCGGCAGCGGTTTGTTGCG
>CAZMWC010000506.1:0-1247 GCA_964569805.1 uncultured Gallionella sp. | reverse complement strand
GTTCGTGCGAATGAATTCGCACCTACATACCACTCAACTGCGTTTTTTAGGTTAATTCAGAAAATTGGTTTAACCGGGTAGGAGCGGGCCATGCCCGCGATTGTTTTTTGTTCGCGGGCGTGGCCCGCTCCTACACATGTCTGGAGTTGCAAGAAATCGGGCATCTTGCGATGCCCGATTGTGCCACTTGAAAACCGCGATGTCTGCTTAATGTGGTACAGCGGGTTTGAACAGCTTGGATTTGTCTACCAGATCCACGTGCTTGCGCTTGAAGCAGGTCCACTTCTTGCTGTTCTTGTCGTAGATCGAGTTGACGAAGCAGTGCCAGTTCTTTTCATCGACGAAGTTTTTGTCGGTGCGGTAGTAGAAGCCCGGATAGCGGCTCTCTTCACGGAACTGGATGTGCTTCATGTGCGCTTCGGCAGTGATGATGCGATGGTAGTTTTCCCAGGCGCGCAGCAGTTCGTGCAAGTCTTTCGCACGCATTTTCTTGGCATCTTCCTTCAGCATCTCCAGCTTCTCTTCGGCCACGGCGAGCATCTTGTCGTTGGTGTTGTAATAAGTGCCTACGCCCGCGACGTATTCGTCCATGATCTTCTGCAAGCGGAACTGCAACATCTTCGGCGTGATGTAATGCGGGTTCACGTCGATGGCGGTGGTGTAGTCCTTATGCTCCAGGAAGTTGCGCACCGGCTGGTAAATTTCTTCGGCCAGTTGTGCTGCCGGGGTGTCGAGTTCGACTTTCCAGTCCTTGTTGTCAAGCGCGTATTTGACCATCGCTTTGGAGGCCAAACGACCTTCGGTGTGTGAGCCGGAAGAAAATTTGTGACCGGATGCGCCCACGCCGTCGCCGGCTGTGAACAGACCTTTCACGGTGGTCATGGAGCGGTAGCCCCAGTTCCAGCCGCGCGGCAGGTGAGCCGGTACGCCTTCTTCTTCGGGATCAGCCGCGGTCGGTGCGCCCACGTCGGTCGGGCCGGATACCCAGATGCCGCAGCAGCCGGAGTGCGAGCCGAGCAGGTAGGGTTCGGTCGGCATCAGTTCGGACATCTTCTTTTCCGGCTCGATGTTTTCACCCACCCAAACGCCGCACTGACCGATACACATGTCGAGGAAGTCTTCCCATGCTTCGGCTTCCAGATGCTTCACTTCCTTGGGCGACAGAGTCTCGCGCAGTTTTGCCAGCGCCGTCACGGTGTCCATGTAGATCGGGCCGCGACCTTCCTTCATTTCTTTCAGCATCAGGT
>CAZMWC010000505.1:0-1250 GCA_964569805.1 uncultured Gallionella sp. | reverse complement strand
GGCAGGGCGACGTGGCGGTGGTGCATTCGTTGCGGCGCGGCGCGGCGGAGGCGCTGGAACTGGTGGTGCACGGCGACCGCCAATCTTCGCGCGTGGTAGGGCGGCGCATCGACGAAATCGACCTGCCCAAGGGCGCCACTATCGGCGCGATCGTGCGCGGCGACCGGGTCATCATGGGGCATCACGACACGCTGATCGAGACGGAAGACCATGTCATCGTGTTCGTCATCAACAAGAAGATGGTGAAGAAGGTCGAGAAGCTGTTCCAGGTCAGCCTCGGGTTTTTCTGATGCAGCGCGCACTGACCGTTATCCACGCTTTGGGCTTGATGCTGGTGGTGTTCAGCGCGGCTTACCTGATGCCGGTCGTCACCGCGCTGATCTACGCCGACCAGACCATGCTGCTGGATTTCCTGCTGGCGATGGCATGGACATTGGTCATCGGCTTTCTGATGTGGGCGCTGACGCGCCGTTACAAGGGCGAACTGTCGATTCGCCACGGCTACCTGCTGGTGGTGACGATGTGGACGGCGATGCCGCTGTTTGCCACGATCCCGTTGCTGATGATGATCCCCGGCTTGTCATTTACCGATGCCTATTTCGAAACCATGTCCGCCATGACTACCACCGGTGCGACAGTGCTGACCGGGCTGGACAACCTGCCGCCGGCGATCAACGTGTGGCGCCACGAGCTGCAGTGGATCGGCGGGCTGGGCGTCATCGTGCTGGCGGTCGCGGTGCTGCCGCTGCTGGGCATCGGCGGCCGCCAGTTGTTCAAGGCCGAGACCCCGGGGCCGATGAAGGAGTCCGCGCTGACGCCGCGCATCGCCGATACGGCGCGCAACCTGTGGATCGTCTATGTGGCGATTACGCTGGCGTGCATCGGCGCATTGAAATGGGCCGGAATGGACTGGCTGGATGCGGTGTGCCACGGCTTTTCGGCGATGGGGCTGGGCGGATTCTCCACGCATGACGCCAGCGTCGGTTACTTCAATTCGCCGCTGATTGAGTTCGTGTTAATCGTGTTCATGCTTGTTGCAGTGGTCAACTTCGCCACGCACTTTCTCGCCTTGCGGGCGAAAAGCCTCGTACCCTACCGTCATGATGCCGAGGCGGTCGCAGCGCTGGGATTGATCCTCGGCAGTTGTGTCGGCATCGCTTTCTTCCTGTGGTGGCAGGGTGTCTATCCCGCCTTTTGGACGGCGCTGCGCCATGCCAGCTTCAATCTGGTTTCCATTGCGACCAGTTCCG
>CAZMWC010000504.1:0-1259 GCA_964569805.1 uncultured Gallionella sp. | reverse complement strand
AACGGATGCCGCAGCATTAATAAATTCCGTTTACACAAAATCCAAGACACCCTCGGTCATTTTATTCGTGAGGTTGGTATTGTTTGGTTTCTTCATGTCAATTCTAATTAAGCGGTTTAATCGGCGTTAGCCATGCACATCTATGCGTTTGGTTCAGTATGCAGGGGGGACGTTTCGCCAAGTTCTGATATAGATCTTCTAGCGATTACGGATGGGCACGATCCTAGGTTTGATCCAGATAGTTATTCGATATACTCCTACAAGAGAATTTCAGAACTTTGGCAGGAAGGTAATCCTTTTGCATGGCACTTGGCGCTCGAATCGAAATTGCTTTTTGCTTCAGATAAAAATGATTATCTGAAATCGTTGGGCGATCCGGCACCCTATACAAACTGCGTTAGTGACTGTGAGAAATTTTATGCATTATTTCGCGATGCTCGCACATCACTAGCGGTCAATCCTTCTAGCAGGGTTTTTGACCTATCCACGATTTTTCTTAGTCTGCGCAATATTGCTTCTTGTTTCTCACTTGGTGCTACAAAGACTCCTACTTTTGCAAGAAATTCGGCAACTAGATTGGAAGCTTTAAGCATCAATATTTCTTCGAGTGCTTATCAGGTCCTTGAACGTGCTCGCATACTGTGTACCAGAGGTCATGGGAATAGCATATCAATCTCTGAAGCTAGCATTGCGATTCAGGAATTTGATGAAATAGATCGATGGATGGATGCTTTGGTGAAAGGAGCTAAAACACATGAACGAGTTTAGTAATCGCATAGAAGCTCAAAGGCATGTACTTCAACTCGTGAATCAAAACAAATGGGAGAAGGAAGAGTTATTTGGGCTATCGAGCAAAGCTATTGAAAGATGGATTTCAGTCAATCTTATCGATCCTGAGTCTCGGTTAGTTCGACTCGTCAAAGAGTCTGCTGCTAAACTATTTTTTCTCGCTAACAAAAGCCAAGAACAAATCACGGATGAATATAGGGCAATGTCGAGCGAAGTGGCTGCCATTGCTAACGCCATTGAAATGGAGTTAACGAAAAGTTAATCCCAATCAAAGGGGGCTAGCACGAAACAATCGGGGACAGACCACGTTTTCTGAGTGACCATGACATCATCGACCAGCAATAAGCGCATCGTTATCATCGCCGGGCCGAACGGAGCGGGTAAGACGACCTTTGCCCGCGAGTTCTTGCCGACGGATGCGGAGTTGCCTAACTTTGTGAATGCCGATTTGATCGCCGCCGGGTTGTCGC
>CAZMWC010000503.1:0-1263 GCA_964569805.1 uncultured Gallionella sp. | reverse complement strand
CACCGGCTACCGGCAGCAGATTTTGTTTTGATGGCACTCGCTACGCCCTTATAATTCCGCAACTCGGAAAACAATGGATTCCCGCCTGTGCGGGAATGACGGACAAAAATGAACCCCGACCTTAATCGCCTGCAACCCTATCCATTCCAAAAGCTCGCCGCATTGTTCCGCGAAGTGCAACCCAACCCGGACTATCGCCCGATCAGCTTATCCATCGGCGAGCCGAAACATGCCACGCCGCAATTCATCAAGGACGCGCTGATCGCCAATCTCGCCGGGCTGGCAAATTATCCCACAACCGCCGGCAGCGACGCGCTGCGCAATGCCATCGCAAATTGGCTGTCCGCACGCTACGGCATTCCGCCGCCGGATGCAAAGACCCAGGTGCTGCCGGTGAACGGCAGCCGCGAAGCGTTGTTCGCCTTTGCCCAGACAGTGATCGACCGCAGCAAAAACAATCCGGCTGTGGTCTGCCCCAATCCGTTCTATCAGATCTACGAGGGCGCGGCGCTGCTGGCAGGCGCTACACCCTATTTTCTCAACACCCTGCCGGAAGATGGCTACGCGCTGAATTTTGCGCAGCTGCCCGAAGCAGTGTGGCAGCGCACCCAACTGATCTACGTCTGCTCACCGGGCAATCCGACCGGACGGGTGATGCCGCTGGAGGAGTGGAAGACACTGTTCGAGATGTCCGATCGCTACGGCTTCGTGATCGCTTCGGATGAGTGTTATTCGGAAATTTATTTTGGCGAAGATAAACCGCTCGGCGCGCTGCAGGCCGCACAACTGCTGGGACGTAGCGACTATCGTAATCTGATAGTGTTCTCCAGCCTGTCGAAACGCTCCAATGTGCCGGGGATGCGTTCCGGCTTCGTGGCGGGCGATGCCGAAGTGATCGCAAAGTTCACCCTGTACCGCACCTATCACGGCTCGGCGATGAACCCGGCAATCCAGGCTGCCAGCATCGCGGCGTGGAACGACGAGGCACATGTCGCGGAAAACCGCCGCTTGTATGCCGAGAAATTCGCGCGGGTGCTTGAAACACTCGAACCGGCGCTGCCGGTCGTGCGGCCGGATGCCAGCTTCTATTTGTGGATACGCACGCCACTGGCCGATACCGCCTTCGCGCAAGCCTTGTATCGCGACTATAATGTAACGGTGTTGCCGGGCAGCTATCTGGCGCGCAGCGCGCAAGGCGTAAACCCGGGAGAAAATTTTGTGCGGCTGGCACTGGTTGCGGATACGGCAGAGACCGTGGAAGCG
>CAZMWC010000502.1:0-1264 GCA_964569805.1 uncultured Gallionella sp. | reverse complement strand
GACGCCCAACGAATAGCGTTTATCTGCCGCCCTTCCCAAGCCAATTCAGCCCGCCAATCTATCGGCGGCAGATAAACCTTGTTGGACTGAACCTTCGGAGAGCGGAACCTATGGGGATTGTAAGGTTTTGCGACGGGTCGTCAACAGCAAGTTTGGGAGGAGCGACGATGGGCGAGGACGAATCGGATGCTCCTGCGCGAATTTCCGGCACTCATTGATGCCGGGATGCCGCGCGACACCACAAATACAAACGTCATTTCCGCCGCATGGGCGTTCGCATCCACAGCGGATGCGAACGCTCAACTGCCGGGGGAAGCGAGAGAGTAAACGGAGAGGCATCATGTCAGTTTCCGGGGTGGCGCGCGCGGCAAGTTGGGCGGGATCGGCTGCATCACCCGAAACACCCCTTCGCGGCAATGCGGGCAGTTCAGCCACTCGATGCCCGCCACCCGCCGCATGAACGCCTCCACCGATTCCACCACGACCGGATCGGGCGCGGGAGCTGCCAGCGCCGCACGCGCGGCGGCGAGGTTGGCGGCCTTGTGCGCCGGCCCCAGCAAACCATAATGGCGGATACGCTTGAAGCCATTGGGCAACATGTGCTGCATGAAGCGCCCGATGAACTCGCCCGCTTCCAGCCGCATCACCTTCTTGCGGTTACCGTTGGCCGAGTCGCGCATCCGGAAACGCACACTGTTTCCCTCCATGCCCAGAATGCGCTCGTTGGAAATCGCCACCCGGTGCGTGTAGCGCCCGAGATACTCCAGCACCTGCGCCGGGCCGCCAAGCGGCTGCTTGGCGTAGACCACCCAATCGTGGCGGCGCAGTTGCGTGCAGAGCGCGCGCCACGACGTGTCGCCCTGTGCCGCAGCATGGCGCAGGTTCCCCGCCTTGCGCGCCGCATCGAGCGCGTCCATGAACTTGCCCCGATAGACGGATGACAGCGCCTTCACCGGGAACAGAAAACCGCGCTTGGCACTCACCCACTTGCCATCAGCAAGCGCACCGCCCGCCACCAGCGCGTGGACATGGATATGCCTCCCGAGGTCTTGCTTCCAGGTGTGCAACACCAGCGTAAAGTTGGGTGTGCCGCCCAGCCAGCGCGGATTGGCGGCAAACTCGTTCAGCGTCTGTGCCGCCGCGCCGAACAGCAGCGTGTACAGCGCGCGCGAGTCGCATCCCGCCAGCCCGTTGATGGCATGCGGCAAAGTGAACACCAGATGGAAATACGGCACCGGCAACAGCTCCCGCCGCCGCGCCGCGA
>CAZMWC010000501.1:0-1271 GCA_964569805.1 uncultured Gallionella sp. | reverse complement strand
CTCCCAGACGTAGCGCTCCATCCCGCCGACCGGCCCGTAGCGCCTTACGATGTGAATTATTTTCATGCTGCCTTTAAGAAATATGAAGCGACGTTATAGAATGCGTGCGTTAAATCATCCGGCCAACCGAACATGAACAGTATAACAAGCGAACCTCGTTCTTTATGTGATCGGCATGCACAAACCCGCCTCTTGAACGGACCAACCATGTTCTCCATCATCATTCCCACTTGGAACAACCTTGCGCTGCTACAGCTGTGTATACGCAGCATCCATGAAAATTCGGCTTATCCGCACCAGATTATCGTGCATGTCAATGACGGCAGCGACGGCTCTCTGGAATGGGTGCGGCAGCAAGGCATCACGCACACCGCTTCACCGGAAAATATCGGTATCTGTCTGGCGGTGAACGAGGCGGCGATGTATGCCACGCAGGATTACATCTTGTACCTGAACGACGACATGTATTGTTGCCCCGGATGGGACACTGCCTTGATCAACAAGCTCAAGGAGTTGGACACAGACTTGTTCATGCTTTCCGGGACGATGATCGAACCGCGCGACACCAATAACCCCTGCGTGATCGTGCGTGATTACGGTAGCGATGTGGCTAATTTCAACGAAATGAAGCTGCTGGCAGAATTGCCGCAACAGCACAAGCCGGACTGGTATGGCGCGACCTGGCCACCAACACTGGTGTCGCGGCGCTGGTGGTTCAAGGTGGGCGGCTACAGCAGCGAGTTCTCGCCCGGCATGAGCAGCGACAACGACTTTTCGATGAAACTGTGGCAGGCAGGCTGCCGCACCTTTTTGGGCGTGGGCGACTCGCTGGTGTATCACTTCCAGTGCAAATCCACCGGCAAGGTGAAGAAAAATGATGGCGGCAGGCAGTTCCTCAATAAATGGGGGATGCGCCAGTCGGTGTTTGACCGCTATTTCTTGCGGCGCGGTTTGCCCGCGCAGGGCTTGAGGTTGAAAGAGCCAGAGGATACGCGCGAATTGCGCTGGCAGTTGCTGCGCAGCAGGTTGAAGCGGGCTTTGGGTTAGGGAACCGCAGATTAAATCCGTTCGTGGTTAAGTAGTGACTTGGCACGGGGTTATCGTGCTTGGTCAATACTTAGTTGTTCCATCAGAGCTTGTCGAACCATGATCGGATTAAATTCATAATAATCAATTGGTTCAGCAAGCCATTCGACAAGCTCAGGGCGAACGGGTGATTTACTCATAAGTCAGAAATATAGGCTACAGAAGGATGCTTAAAAAACGAACGT
>CAZMWC010000500.1:0-1281 GCA_964569805.1 uncultured Gallionella sp. | reverse complement strand
TGTCGCGCCGGAACTGGCTCGTTCTTGATCCGCTGTCGCCCTTCCGCAAGGTTGTGGAGATAGAGATTGAGAGCGGCGAGAAATGGAAGGTTGTTCGGCTTCAACCGGTAGTGAGGCAACTTATGGAAATTGGGGCCGCTCAATCAGAACCGGTTGCTTCACCGACGCAATCCAGTGTCTCCAGCCAACAGCAACCGACAAAGCAGGGCGGGATCGAGATGGTGGGCGAAGATACGCGACTTGAAGCGATGCAAAGTATCATTGCCACCTTGAGGGACGGAGTGAGAGAGGGCATCCTGACATCGGAACAGGATGGCGACTTTATCTGGATACCATCACGGAAGGCCGAACCACTGTTGATAGAGCGACTCAAGTTGAAGCGGGTGAAAATAATGCAACTGGGCGGCGTTGTTCCCGACGCGTTTATATCTCAAACCCGGAAAAGATCACATTGCTATCGAATACCAGCCATGCCGGCAACTGACTCGGCACCAAAATGATGAATGCATTGCAACGAACAGAGGTTGATCGCTTTCTTTCAAGTGGCGACCACGACAACTTATTTGAGGTGTGGCCCGGTGGTACGTTCGTGGATCGAGCGAGAAACGGGAGCGCCGCACTGAAAGGTGCGCTCATTTCGGCGGCTCGGAAGCGGGCAGGGCATGCAGTCGCACCCTCATACAATGAGGATGCCGATGTGGACATATTTGCCCGCGAGAAATTTACACCTATGGTGCGAGGGCTGTTTCCGCAGGGTGAGCAATCGGTCATCCTCGACATGCTTGAGCGCTCGGTCGTCATTCTTACACCAGCAGCCATAAATACAGCCCTCGAAAGAGCGCGGTGGCTCAGTACGGCGTGGAAACTGGCGAACATTTATCTCGCAAGTTTGGATGCAAAGCCACTCACAGACAGCGCTCCGGATATTGTCGGTTTGAGCGAAGAGACGACCTGCTACGTGTCCATGAAGTATTTCAGCAACAACAATCCGTTCGAGGATTACGTGGTTCACGAAGCGGCTCATATTTTCCACAATTGCAAACGTGAGACGATCGGACTGCCCGCAACCCGTCGTCGTGAATGGCTGCTTGAGATTGATTACGCCAAACGCGAAACATTCGCCTATTCCTGCGAAGCCTATAGCCGCATTCTGGAGCTTGGCGAAACCCGCTCAGCGCGCAGCAGGCTTCTGTCAGAACTTGCCGAAGGGCCAATGCCGCCGGACGAGCGTGTTGAGGGGGCTGAATATGTCGATATTCTTCGAGAGGCCGTTGCCGCCAG
>CAZMWC010000499.1:0-1286 GCA_964569805.1 uncultured Gallionella sp. | reverse complement strand
ATTGACCTTCCCCCGGTTTTTCGTCTTCCAAGAAGTGAACTTCATGCTACCAGTTTTTCTTTAGGCTGAGCGGTGAGCCAGTCATCCAGATATTGCTGCGGCGACTTGTAACCCAGTGTCGAATGCAGCCGTTTCCGGTTGTAGAACACCTCGATGTACTCGAATGCCATCGCCTTCATTTCATCCCGCGTCTCGAAGCTCTCGCCATACACCCGCTCATTCTTGAATCCGCCAAACCAGCTTTCCGTCGGTGCGTTGTCCCAGCAATTTCCCTTGCGGCTCATTGAGCAGGTCATGCCGTATTCCGCCAGTTTTTCCTGGAATACGTGGCTGGCATATTGGCTGCCCCGATCCGAGTGATGAATCATCCCTTCTGCGGGCTTGCGCCGGAACCACGCCATCGTCAACGCATCGGTCACAATGTCCGCCGTCATGCGCGGTTTCAGTGACCAGCCCACCGCTTCGCGGTTGAACAGGTCGAGCACGATGGCCAGATACAGCCAGCCCTCATTCGTCCACAGGTAGGTGATGTCGGATGTCCAGACCTGATTCGGTGCGCTCGGCGTGAAGTTGCGATCCAGCAGGTTCGGCGCGACCGGCAGGTTGTGCTTCGAGTCGGTCGTAACCTTGAAGCGCCGTTTGTGCTTGGCCTTGATGCCGTTCTCCTGCATCAACCGTTCGACCCGTTCCTTGCTCGCCGGATAGCCGCGTAAGCGCAGTTCCCTGAACATGCGCGGGCTACCGTAAGATTCCTTGAATTCGGCATGGATGGCTCGGATTAGCGCCAGCATCTGGGCATCCGTGAGACGCTTGCGTTCCGGCTTGCCGCCGCGCTTCCATGCGCGGTAGCCGCTGACGCTGACATCCAGTACCCCGCACATTTCCGCAAGCGTAAATTCTTTCCGCTTATCCATCCAGGCGTACTTCACAGAGTGTCCCTTGCAAAGTACGCCGTTGCTTTTTTTAGGATTTCGTTCTCCCGCTTGAGTCGGATGTTCTCGGCCCGTAATCGGGAGAGTTCCATCTGTTCCGGGGTGATCGCCTTGCCGCCAGCCTTGGTGAGTTTCCCGGAGTCCGCTGCCTTGACCCAGTTGCGTAGCGTCTGTTCGATCAAACCCAGATCCTTCGCCACCGCGCCCGCCGACTGGCCATCTTTGACTCGTTTGACCGCCAATTCCTTGAACTCGGTCGTGTATTCCCGCTTCGGTATCTTTTTCATCTTCTTCCTTTTAAAGTAACGTTAATTTTACGTCACCCTTGGAAGACTATTTGTCGGGGGAAGGTCA
>CAZMWC010000498.1:0-1288 GCA_964569805.1 uncultured Gallionella sp. | reverse complement strand
TGCTGCTGACCAACACGCCGGGCGTGCTGGACAAGGACGGCAACCTGCTCTCCGGCCTGACGCCGAAGAACATCGACGACCTGGTGGCCGACGGCACATTGTCCGGCGGCATGCTGCCCAAGATCGGCTCGGCGCTGGACGCTGCGCGCAGCGGCGTGCGGTCGGTGCACATCATCGACGGCCGCGTGGAACATGCGCTGCTGCTGGAGATATTGACCGACGAAGGTGTGGGCACGCTGATAAAGAGCAAGTAATGACTAATACATATTCCGTTCGCCCTGAGCCTGTCGAAGGGCTGCTTGTGGTTCGACAAGCTCACCACGAACGGATTGAGGCCTGCAGGTGAGTCAGCGATTGTGGATTTTCGATCTCGATAATACCTTGCACAATGCTACGCCGCACATCTTTCCGTTCATCAACCGCAGCATGACGGCGTACCTGCAAGAGCATCTGCAACTGGACGAGGCGGCGGCGGGCGCGTTGCGCACGCATTACTGGAAGCGTTATGGCGCAACGCTGACTGGGTTAATGCGCCATCATGGCACCGACCCGAATCATTTTTTGTGGCATACGCACCAGTTTCCGGAACTGCACCGGATGGTGCTGCGCGAGCCGCGTTTGCGCCATCTGCTGCAAGTGCTGCCGGGAAAGAAAGTGGTGTTCTCGAACGCGCCGCAACATTATGCCCATGCGGTGTTGAAACTGCTGCGGGTCGCGGATATGTTCGACGACGTGATGGCGGTAGAGCACACGCGTTTCCACCCCAAGCCCGACAGGTTCGGCTTCATGCGCCTGATGAAGAAGCACGGCGCGAAAGCGGCGCAATGCGTGATGGTCGAAGACAGCCCGGAAAACCTGCGCGCCGCCAAACGGCTGGGGATGCGCACCGTGTGGGTGACGGATGAAACGCGCAATCCGCCGTATGTGGATGTGAAGGTGCGCGATGTGATGCAGTTGCCGCGAATTTTCGGGCGCATCGTTTGATTACAAACCCTCTCCCGGCCTTCGGCCACCCTCTCCCGCTTGCGGGAGAGGGAAAACAATAGCCCCTCTCACATTCGTGGGAGAGGGGTTGGGGAGAGGGGCTTTTAAAATGGGAGATAACATGGCGGCAAAACCGGGCGAAAGAAAACTGCAAATCCTGCAAACCGTGGCGCACATGTTGGAGCAGCCCAAGGGCGAGAAAATTACCACGGCGGCGTTGGCGGCCAGACTGGAATTTTCCGAAGCGGCGTTATACCGCCACTTTGCCAGCGAGGCGCAGATGTTCGAAGGACTGATCGAATTC
>CAZMWC010000497.1:0-1291 GCA_964569805.1 uncultured Gallionella sp. | reverse complement strand
GGAACCGCGAAGCGGCGGCAAACCGGGGTCGCCTTCTTTTTGGTTACTTTTTCTTGGCGAAGCAAGAAAAAGTGACTAGCTGTCGGGCTACCCCCGGCGGTTTTGACCTTGATTGATGGGTATCGCTACGCTCAACCCATCCTGCGCTTGCTAGTTGTCTGCCTTTTTGGAGACCGTCACCCCGACTTCATTGTCCTTCGGGCATTTATAGAATCTGCTTTGGTAGTTTTTGAGCAGCCACATGGCGGTTTCCTTATCCTTCACCTTGCGGCATTCAATAGAATGAATGAAACTTTTCATTTCTTCTCTCATGCGGTCGGTAATTGGTTCAAGCTTTACCAGAGACTCACCGTTCTGCAAAGGCCCTTCATGCTTGGCCTTATATTTAAACACTCCGATTTCGTTATCTTTAGAGCATTCTTTAAAGTTGTACGGCTCGTTTTCAAGCAGCCACTTGGCAGTTTCTTTGTCCTTTACGGGCTCGCATTCAATGTATCTGATGAGTCCTCCTCCAACTGGCCGAAGCTCAACCTTGCCACTCTCCAATTGCTCTTGAACTTTTCTTGAGAGTGGAATGGGGGACAGCTTATCAACAGTTGCTACTGCCCATTGCCGGAGTTCCACCGTTTCTTTAGATGGTGGTACCTTTAATATTTCGATTGCCATTTGGACGTAGCTCTTGCCTACCTCTCTTTCTGCAATCGACTGCTGCACCTGATTTCCGATGATAACTATAACTATCGGGACGGCAATAGTGGCAAGGATTTGCAACCAGAGCTTTAGCTTCTCCAGTTCCTCGGTATTCTGGCTCATTGAACCCTCCCCAAGATGTTATGGTGACCCCGACAGCTTTGATTTCAGATGGCTACCGCAGTAGTTTTTCAGCCCTTCAACCACTTCGCCGCATCCAGCGCAAAATAAGTCAATATCCCGTCCGCCCCGGCGCGCTTAAAAGCCAGCAGCGATTCCAGCACACAGGCCTGCTCGTTGAGCCAACCATTCTGCGCGGCAGCCTTCAGCATCGCATATTCGCCGCTGACCTGATAGACGAAAGTCGGTGCCTTGAACTCGTCCTTAACGCGCCGCACGATGTCGAGGTAGGGCATGCCGGGTTTGACCATCACCATGTCCGCGCCTTCCTGTAAGTCCAAGCCGACTTCCCACAGGGCTTCGTCGGAATTGGCGGGGTCCATCTGGTAGGTATATTTGTTGCCGGAACCCAGGTTGCCGCTGGAACCGACCGCGTCGCGGAACGGGCCGTAGAAGCTGGAGGCGTATTTGGCGGAATAGG
>CAZMWC010000496.1:0-1292 GCA_964569805.1 uncultured Gallionella sp. | reverse complement strand
GGATTCCGGCCTTCGCCGGAATGACGAATGAGGACTTAATCAGAGCTTCCTTAACGTGAAACTCGCGTAGCGATTCGTTTGCTCGGCTTCGCCCCCCTCGCTGCGCTCTCCCCCACCGGGGGAGGGTTGGGGAGGGGGAAACGGGCATGGCGAGTTTCATAATCAGGAGTGGCATACTCGCCATGCCCGTTAGGCGAACTCCGAATTTTTAGAGATACCCTATAATCGGCGCATGGACACCCCGACCCACACCGACCTGCAAATCTCCGGCATGCACTGCGCATCCTGCTCTGCGCGCCTGGAAAAAGTATTGAACCAATTACCGGGGGTCGCGGCCACGGTGAATATCGCCACCGAAAAGGCTCACATCGCCTACGATCCGCGCCAAACAGAGATTGCAACCCTGATCAAGGCTGTACAGGGCGCGGGGTTCGACGCGCATCCGCTGCGCGATTTCGCTGCCGAAAAACAGGCGCGCGCCGCCGCCTACCGCCGCGAGCAGCTGCAATTCGGCATCGCGGCCTTGCTCACCTTGCCGCTGCTGGTGGAGATGCTGCTGATGTTCGCGGGCATTCACGCCATGTTACCGGGTTGGCTGCAATTCGCCCTCGCCACACCGGTGCAATTCTGGAGCGGCTGGCGTTTTTATACCGGCGCGTGGAGCAGTCTGCGCGGTGGCAGCGCGAACATGGATGTGCTGGTCGCGCTCGGTACCAGTGCGGCGTATTTGTTGAGTTGCGCCGTGTTGTTATTCGACCTCGACCAACCGCTCTATTTCGAGGCCAGCGCCACGCTCATCACCCTGGTGCTGCTCGGCAAATTGCTGGAAGCACGCGCCAAAGGCAAGGCATCCAGCGCGCTGGAAGCGCTGATCAATCTGCAACCAAAAATGGCGCACGTCGAACGCGATGGTGTAACGCAGGAGCTTGCCGTCGAGCAAATGCGAGTGGATGACATATTTCTGGTGCGCCCCGGCGAGAGTGTGCCGGTCGATGGCACCGTGCTGGAAGGTTCGTCCAGCCTGGACGAGGCCATGCTTACCGGGGAAAGCCTGCCGCAAACCAAACAGGCCGGGAACAAGATCTATGCCGCCACGCTCAACCAGCACGGGCTACTGAAATGCCGTGCGCTGGCGGTCGGCTCGCACACCCAACTCGCCGCCATCATCCGCCTGGTGGAACAGGCGCAAGGCTCCAAGGCCGCGATCCAGAAACTCGCCGACCGTATCTCCGCGGTGTTCGTGCCGACGGTGCTGGCGATCGCATCGCTGACCTTCACCGGCTGGTATCTGG
>CAZMWC010000495.1:0-1299 GCA_964569805.1 uncultured Gallionella sp. | reverse complement strand
CATAAAATGCACATTCATATTCTAGGTATCTGCGGCACCTTCATGGGCGGCATTGCAGTGCTCGCCAAGCAGGCAGGGCATCGTGTCACGGGCTGTGATACCAATGTTTATCCGCCGATGAGCACCCAGATTGAAGCGCAGGGCATCGCGCTCACCGGAGGCTTTGCCGCCGAACAGATCAGCCTCAAGCCGGATGTGTTCGTCATCGGCAATGTGGTCACGCGCGGCAATCCGTTGATGGAGGAGATTCTCAATCGCAACCTGCCCTATACCTCCGGGCCGGAATGGCTGGCGCGGCATCTTCTGCGCGACAAATGGGTGCTTGCGGTAGCCGGCACGCACGGCAAAACCACCACCGCTTCGATGCTGGCTTGGATATTGGAGTACGCCGGCCTGAATCCGTGCTTTTTGATCGGTGGTGTACCGCAGAATTTCGGCATCTCCGCGCGTCTTGCCGAATCGCCGTTTTTCGTCATCGAAGCAGATGAGTACGACACGGCCTTCTTCGACAAACGATCCAAGTTCGTGCATTACCACCCGCGCACCGCGATACTCAACAATCTCGAATTTGACCACGCCGATATTTTTGCCGATCTGGCTGCCATCGAAACGCAGTTTCACCACCTGCTGCGCACCATTCCCGGCAACGGTCTGGTGGTCAGCAATGGCCGCGAGGCTGCGCTTGATCGCGTGATACAGCGCGGTTGCTGGACACCGGTGGAATATTTCGGCAACCCTGACGGCTGGCAGATCGATGCCGACAACCGGGTGGCATTGTGTGGCGCGGTGCAGGGTGCGCTGCATTGGGAATTGCTCGGGGAACACAACCGCCAGAATGCGCTTGCGGCGCTCGCTGCCGCGCGTCATGCCGGTGTGCCTGTCACACATGGCTTGGCGGCATTAGCCGAATTCAAAAATGTGAAACGGCGTATGGAAGTGCGCGGCGTGGCCAACAACATTACCGTGTACGACGATTTCGCGCATCACCCCACCGCCATCGACACCACTGTTGCAGGCCTGCGCCATAAAATTGGCGGTGCGCGCATCCTGGCGGTCTTGGAGCCGCGCTCCAACACGATGAAGCTGGGGGTGATGAAGGAGGCGCTGCCGGCCAGCCTGAAAGATGCCGATCTGGTGTTCTGTTACGCCGGAAATCTTGGCTGGGATGCGCGCGGCACGCTGGCTCCGCTCGGCGACAAGGTGATTGTGGAAGATGATCTCGATACGCTTATCGCCGCCATCACCGCCCACGCGCAACCGGGCGACCACATTCTGGTCATGAGCAACGGCGGCTTCGGC
>CAZMWC010000494.1:0-1303 GCA_964569805.1 uncultured Gallionella sp. | reverse complement strand
CGGCTTGCCGGCGTAGCGTCCCTCTCGAACGAGAAGTTAGCTCTCATGTTTTCGAGCCGTTACGAGTTGCAAGCGCCTTAATCGCTTCTTCTCCACTAAAACATAGGCTGAATTTTTCGCCGACCATGACAAAGATGTGTATGCCAGAGCTTTGCATGAACTGCAAATCTTCGTAGATAGTGTCGAACGTCCAACTTCCATCAGGCGCGTGAACTACGTTATGCCTGAGGTCATCCAGTCGATCTAGGCGATCACGATCAAAGCGAAACCCGTTCGTTAAGTATTCTGTCTTTTCTGGACGGCATACTTGAAACACTCTGTCCACCTTTGCGAGAAGAGATTCGCGCTCAATGCGAGCCAAGTCATTGTCAATGGCTGTTTGAAGCAGATCGGCATAAGGCGTTGTTGCCACATCTGAGAGCGTGACCTTTCGACTTCCAACGAAAGCGCCCCATTCTTGTGGCGCCGAAATTGCGCAGATGCGAACACAATCGAAGATAGCTGCATCAAGAATCGAATGTGCAAAAACCAGAGTGGCGGCATGCAATGTTTGTCTGAAATTACTTACTGAGGTTTCCGTCATTTCGTGAGGCATGCGTTCTGCCCAACCTTCACGAATGAACGCTTCACGATCTTTTAGAAAGCTGGCGTGCTTGCCGTTCAGCAATTGCTGTTCAACGTAATAGGTATTGGTCCGGTGAATTGCTTCACGCGCTGCATCCTCGCCAAGGACTCCCATTTGTCGGAATGTTGTTATGCGCGACCAGTCGTGTGTGAGGCGATTCCAAACCTCTACGAAGAGTCGATCTGCAGGGCACATGTCCATGAGAGCTAACGTTTGAGTTCAGGGGCGCTGCGCGGCTTCATCGCGCAGCGTCCCCTGGAACGATGGGTTGGGCGGCAAATGCAAGACGAAGAGCATCTTGAACTCGCTGAAGCTTCAATTTCTCCACTTCTGTTTGAACACATCGTCAAACCACGCTTCTACTTGGTCCCGAACGGAAAGCGTTGAACGGAACGATAGACAGGCACCGTGGTTCTCTTGTACCCAGGAGAAAAAGTCGGAAAAACTCGGCTGCTCAGTGGGCGGCATCTGTATCCCGCGGAGCTTCGCCCACTCCGTGCAGAGATAGCGGATTGCCATTTCACTTTCTGGTTTAGTCATGTGCGATCCCAGTTATCAGATGCTCAATGTATGGTTGCCTTGAAATGCACAGGCTTCTTCCTCGTAACGGTGCGCCATCCTTTGACGCCCAACGAATAGCGTTTATCTGCCGCCCTTCCCAAGCCAATTCAGCCCGCC
>CAZMWC010000493.1:0-1313 GCA_964569805.1 uncultured Gallionella sp. | reverse complement strand
GAACCGCAAACCTATCACAGCTCGGCGAATTTGACGAAATTATCGACGTGCGCACTCCGGCGGAGTTTGCCGATGACCACATTCCCGGCGCGATCAATTGCCCGGTACTGTCCGACGAGGAGCGCATCACGGTTGGCACGCTGTACAAGCAAGTATCACCATTCGAGGCGCGCAAAGCCGGTGCAGCACTGGTGGCAAAAAACATCGCACGGCATCTGGAGACACATTTCCGCGGACACCCGAAATCCTGGCGCCCGCTGATCTATTGTTGGCGCGGCGGGCAGCGCAGCGGCGCAATGAGCATCGTGCTCGCGCAGGTGGGCTGGGCGGCGCACAAGCTGGAAGGCGGCTACAAGACCTACCGCCGCGATGTGCTGGATAAGCTCGAAGCACTGCCGCAATCTCTGACGCTTCGCGTGATCTGCGGCCCGACCGGATCGGGCAAGAGCAGGCTGCTCGCCGCACTGGCGGGAATAGGCCATCAGATCCTCGACCTGGAAACACTGGCGCAACATCGCGGCTCGGTATTAGGCAGGATTCCGCAACAGCCGCAGCCGTCGCAAAAATGGTTCGAGACGCTCCTGCTCCAAGCCTTGCAAGGATTCGACCCGTCACGCACGGTGTATGTGGAATCGGAAAGCAACAAGATCGGCAGCATCACCCTGCCCCCGGCACTGGTTGCCGCGATGCATGCCAGCACATGCGTATTGGTCGAAACACCGCTCAAAGTGCGTGTCGCCGCGCTGCTTGAAGACTACCGCCATTACATCGCCGACCCGGAGGCGCTGATCGAACAGTTGCAAGTGCTGCACCCGTTCCACGGTGGCAAGCGGCTGGAACACTGGAACAGCCTGATTCGTGCCGGGGACTTTACTACGCTGGTCGAAGAACTGCTGACACTGCACTACGACCCGGGCTATTTCCGCGCGCTGTCGAAACACTACGTGCGCCTGCCTGAGGCACACCGCATCACACCGGATAATTTATCGGCGGATGCACTGCGGTCGCTGGCTATCGAACTATCGAGGGATAATTCCCAAACCCCGCATCCTGGCAAATGACTACCCCCATCAACATCTCCGAACAATCCGGCGTGCGCTATCTGCACTTTGGTTCCGAATGGATACAGGGCGCGATGCGCATCGCACGGCCGTGGAATCTGGAGCTGGAATATACCCGCGAGATGATGGCCTTGCTGTTGCTGCGCGATGCCCCCCGGAAGGTGCTGCTGATCGGGCTTGGCGCAGCTTCGCTGACCAAATTTCTATATCGCCACTACCCGCTTGCGCATCTCACCGTGGTGGAAATCGAGC
>CAZMWC010000492.1:0-1316 GCA_964569805.1 uncultured Gallionella sp. | reverse complement strand
ACTTGCCTTCCTCGTGTTCGGAATCCGCATCCAGGCTCGAATAAAAACCGCCCTGTGGCGACTGCATTTCGCGCATCGCCCAGTCGGCGATGCCTTGCGCCACATGCTTGAATCCCGCCTCGCCGGTTAGCGCATGGGCATCGGCGTAAAGCGCCAGCAGCAGGCCGTTGTCGTACAACATTTTTTCGAAGTGGGGGATGGCCCAGCGCTCGTCCACGCTGTAGCGGCAAAAACCGCCGCCCAACTGATCGTGGATGCCGCCATCCGCCATTTTGCGCAGCGTGTGGAGTGCCATGTTTTGAGCATCCGGGTCGCCGCCACGCGCGGCGTGCCTTAACAAAAACGCTATTCCAGCCGGTTGTGGAAATTTTGGCGCGCCGCCAAAGCCGCCGTGAACTGCGTCGAAATCCTGCCGCAACTCGTTGCATGCATCATCCAGCGGCATTTTGCTGAAGCTGGCCTGGCCTTCTGCACCCGGCAGCGAGGAATCAAAGGCATGCAGCAGCGAGGTATTCTGCCGGGTAATATCCTCCCGGCGCGTGCGATAAATCTCGGCTATGTGTTCCAGCAACTGCACAAAACCGGGCAGGTTGTAGCGCGCCTCCCTGGGAAAATAGGTGCCGCCGAAAAACGGTATTTGATCCGGTGTCAGAAACAGGGTGAGCGGCCAGCCGCCGCTGCGCTGCGTCAGCATGGCATGGGCGGTCTGATAGATATGATCGAGGTCCGGGCGTTCTTCGCGATCCACTTTGATGTTGACGAACAGCCGGTTCATCACCGCAGCAACTCCGGCATCTTCGAACGACTCATGCGCCATGACATGGCACCAGTGACAGGCGGAATAGCCGATGGAAAGCAGGATTGGTTTATCCTGCTCGCGCGCGCAGCGTAACGCTTCCTCGCCCCACGCAAACCATTCCACAGGATTGTGGGCATGTTGTTGCAGATAAGGGCTTGTTTCGTTGGCGAGGCGGTTGGGCATAAGGGAACCTCTAAAAATTCATTTTGTGGGCGAATCGCTGCGTCACGTGCTCGCTCATTCCTCGCCTATCCATTCGATATGTCTCGTCATTCGCTGCGCGGCTCCTTGCGCTTCATCCCGCAAAAGTGAATTTTTAGAGGCTCCCATGAGGCACTCCTAATTGCGCACATCTTAACTGTTTTGCTTTAGCATACGTAGTGTCAAACACGGGAAGCGCGCCCAAATGCAAGGCGCGTGAGGTTTCGCCGTCTACCATGTGTCGCAAATAAAAGTGGAATCAACCTAAAAACCGCAGTTGATGATGAATGTTGTGCTTATCCAAGATGTTGCGTTG
>CAZMWC010000491.1:0-1330 GCA_964569805.1 uncultured Gallionella sp. | reverse complement strand
GCGCACTTGTTGCAATACCTCTGTGCCGTTGACCGCCTCTCCAACCAATTCAATATCGGATGCCAGCGCCAGAATCTGCTTAATTCCCTCGCGCACAATGGCATGGTCGTCGGCAATCACGAGGCGGATCATGGCTTATCTCCTTCCGCCAGCGACCGGGTGTCGTTGGTGGTTGGTTGGTTGGGGGCGGTTTGTTGGTTGGGGACGACGAAAAATATCTGCGTTCCCTGCTGTGGCGCGCTACAGACATTAACAACGCCCCCCAACGCAATAGCGCGTTCGCGCATTCCGAGCAAACCAAAAGATTTGTGATCTTGAATAGCCATGCAATCGAACCCCTTGCCGTTATCGTTTATGGTCACGGAAAAATGGTAGTCATCCTGACCGAGGATAATTTCGACCTTACTTGCTTCGGCATATCTGGCCACGTTAGTCAGCGATTCCTGCGCGACACGAAATGCCGTCACCGCGAGCACATCATCCAGGTGAATTTCTTCTTCCGGTGTATGTACGATACAGGATATGCCCGTATGTTTGATGAATTCATCGCTCAACCATCTAATAGCCGGGACAATTCCCATGTCCAGCGCAACGGGGCGCAGGTTAGTCACGACATCTCGCGCACATTGAATTGATTGATCCAGCAGTTTGGTGATCCCTTCTATCTTCTCCAGCAGCACGGCATCGCGCTTACCAAACTGGATGCGCAACAGCGAGACGTTCATGCGCAATGCAGTCAGAATCTGCCCCAACTCATCGTGCACTTCGCGGGCAATACGTTTCCGCTCATCTTCGCGCAACGTTTCGCTCTGCGCCACCAGCTCACGCAATAATTTGCGGGATTGATTTAGCTCAATATCCGCCCGCTTGCGCTCGGTGATGTCCTCGGTGACCCCGATGGTATATTTTGGCGTGCCGTTGGCATCGCGCAACAGGGAAACAGTCAGGTTGGCCCACACCAGGCTCCGGTCTTTGCGCACGTAGCGTTTTTCCATGGAATAAGTGGATATCTCGCCCTCAACCAGTTGCTGAAAATGGCGAACCTGCTCTTCCAAGTCAGCCGGAAAAGTAATGTCGTAATAGCTCATATGCATCAGCTCTTCATGGGTATAGCCGATGAGGTCGCAGAATTTCTGGTTGGCCTGCTGGAAAGAACCATCCAGCGCGGTATGCGTTATACCGACCGCAGCCTGTTCCAGGGTGCCACGGAAGCGGTCATCGCTTTCCTGCAGTTTTTCTTTCTCTCTCTCCTTGAGCTCGGTGATGTCGCTGAAGATGGCGACATAGCGGCCGGTCTCGCCGCGCTCGTCCCTGATCGCGGTGATGGTCA
>CAZMWC010000490.1:0-1332 GCA_964569805.1 uncultured Gallionella sp. | reverse complement strand
CCGGCAACTCCGGCAACTCCGGCAACTCCGGCAACTCCGGCAACTCCGGCAACTCCGGCAGCTCCGGCAGCTCCGGCAGCTCCGGCAACCCCAGCAACTCCAGCAGCGACCACCGCGACGCTTTTTGCTACTGCACCGGTGACCACGGCTGAATTAACAACTGCACCGATAGCGACCACGACTACGCCACCCACCGCACCGGCGACCGTCGCGGCAGCGCCGACGGTCGCCGCTACTGCTGTAACACCTCAAAATTTACCTAATCCGATTATCGATGCAAGCAACCCTGCAGTCGCTGCTGCTATCGCTGCCTATCATGTGGTCGACGGGATATTCGATAGCAGCAAGCCTCCTATCGAAACAAGCTCCACCTCTTTCCCCGGTTATAGCGAAGTCCGTTCCGTTACGCCAATTCAACCCACCAAGCTTGACCTTTACGCATGATTACTTTTTAAAGTTAAGGGAACTTTAGGCCACAGCCAAGGAATGAAAACATGTGGAAACCTCTAGAAATTCACTTTTGCGGGATGAAGCGCAAGGAGCCGCGCAGCGAATGACGAGACATATCAAATGGATAGGCGAGGAATGAGCGAGCACGCGACGCAGCGATTTGCCCGCAAAATAAATTTATAGAGGTTCCCATGTCTCACATTACGAATCCAATCGGCCTAGCCGACCAAGCCTTGAGCGAAGCCAGCCACACCAAACGGCTCTCGGATGAAGCCTACAGCCTCAAATCGCGTGGGCAGCTGGAAGAGGCACTTGAGCCGCAAAGCCTTGTGCATCAACAGACAAGGAATGCGGGAGACTGGAGTAATTTCTGCCGCTCCGCCGAAAATCTCGTGTCCCTGCTCACTCCACTGGGGCGCTGGGCCGAGGCGGAAGCAGTGAGTCGCGAGGCCGTAAGTGTGGCAAACAGCATCAAGGACAAGGAGGAGCGCTGGCAACGCACTACGACGGCGCTCGCCGATTTGGGGCACGCCCTGCATGGCCGTGGTTATCTGAAGCAGGCATCCACTGCTTACAACTTGGCCGAAATAGTGCAGGCGGAGGCGCATCATCATCCCAAGCTCTATAGCATCTACGGCTACAACTATGCCCAACTCCTGCTGGAACAGGCCTGCCAGGAAGCAGGCTGGCACGAGGTTCTGGCACGAAGACATACTTCGCTTGATATTGCCGTGAAATTAAACCACTCTCTTTCGCAGGCACTCGATCACGGCACCATCGGCCTTGCCCGCGCGGCTCTGGGCGAGCCCGATACCGTACTGGCATTAGATCTGGCCGTGACCACCATGCAGCGCGCGGGCACGATCATTCATCTGCCTGCCA
>CAZMWC010000489.1:0-1335 GCA_964569805.1 uncultured Gallionella sp. | reverse complement strand
TATGACGCGGCGGGCGATCCATTTCCGCCCGCAACCGAAAAGCTGGCGCTGGCAGCCGATGCAGTGCTGCTCGGTGCGGTGGGCGGTTATCAGTACGATACATTGCCGCGCCTGATGCGCCCGGAGCAAGGCCTGCTGCGCATCCGCAAGGGACTCGGGTTATTCGCCAACTTGCGCCCGGCCATGGTCTATCCCGAGCTGGTCAATGCCTCCAGTCTGAAGCCGGAGCTGGTGTCCGGTCTGGATATCATGATTTTGCGCGAGCTGACCGGCGACATCTATTTCGGTCAGCCGCGCGGCATCCGCACGCTGGACAACGGCGAGCGGCAGGGCTTCGACACCATGCTGTACAGCGAATCGGAGATCCGTCGTGTGGCGCATGTCGGCTTTCAGATCGCGATGAAACGCAACAAAAAACTCTGTTCGGTGGATAAGGCCAACGTGCTCGACACCAGCATGTTCTGGCGCGAGATCGTCACGGCAGTGGCGAAGGAATACCCGCAGGTCGAGCTGTCGCACATGTACGTGGATAACGCGGCGATGCAGTTGGTGCGCGCGCCCAAGCAGTTCGACGTGATCCTCACCGGCAACATTTTCGGCGATATTCTTTCCGATGAAGCCTCGATGCTGACCGGCTCGATCGGCATGTTGCCGTCCGCATCGCTGGACGCGAACAACAAGGGTTTGTATGAGCCGTGCCACGGTTCCGCCCCCGATATTGCGGGCAAGGATATCGCCAATCCGCTGGCGACCATCCTGTCGGTGGCGATGATGATGCGCTACACTTTTGCGCGGGAAGATATCGCGCAGCGCATCGAGACGGCAGTGCGCAAGACGTTGCAACAAGGCTTGCGCACCGGCGATATCGCCGAAGCGGGTATGCAGAAGATCGGCTGCGCCGCGATGGGCGATGCGGTGGTCAATAGCTTGTAGCTGGTAGCGTGTAGCCAACCGGTTTTGCTACCAGCAACAAGCTACCGGCTACCAGCTTAAAAATTTTTAGAGAGAAATAACATGAGCAAGCAATACGACGTATGTATATTGGGTGCCACCGGCGCGGTGGGCGAAGCGATGCTGTCTATCTTGGAGCAGCGCAAATTTCCGGTGCGCAATCTTTACCCGCTGGCATCGAGCCGTTCGGCCGGTTCCACAGTGACTTTCAACGGGAAAGAGCTGACGGTGATCGATGTTGATGACTTCGATTTTTCCAAAGCGCAGATCGGGCTGTTCTCGGCCGGCGGCAGCGTGTCGGCGAAGTATGCGCCGATGGCGGCAGCGGCCGGTTGCGTGGTGATCGACAACACCGCGCACTTCCGTTATGACAAGGACATTCCA
>CAZMWC010000488.1:0-1335 GCA_964569805.1 uncultured Gallionella sp. | reverse complement strand
TTGCGGTCGATGGCTTCGCGGTTGCGGGCTTCGAGCGAATCGAGGATGCCGGACAGGCGCAATTGTTTTAGCAGTGGTGTCAGTTCGGGAATCGGATTCATGGTTGGCCTCATTGAAAAGTAGATGGTGTATCGCGGCAGAAACGACCGCCTTCGGTGTAGGTGGCGGCAAGCGCATCGAAGGCCGTGATCAGGGCGAGCTGATCCAGCCCCTTCTCCAGAATGGTCTTGACCACCTTGTAGCCCGGCGTGCCGTAGTGGTTGGCGCGCTGGCAGGCAGCTTCCAATCGGACATCGCCATATTTCTGTTTGAGCCGCAATACGCCTTGCACGGCACGCAGCTTGATCAAGACGTGATCGCCGAACATGGCATGCACCATGGCATGACAGGCTGGACCAATCTGTTCCGCGGATTTCAAACACCACTGCGTGTCCTGCATTTGCCACGCCTGCGCTTCCGGCGGCATATGGGCGGTCACGGTCTTGCGCTGCCCTTTCCCCGTCAGCCGCACATGGGCGGCAACCGGTTCGTGCTCGCGATACAGCGTGACCATGGTGTCGGTCGCCTTCAGCCACAACGCGCTTCCGGCCAGCATAAACGGCGCCGAGTAATAGTTGTTTTGGTATACGACATGAGCGTCGCGGTAGACGGTGACTTTGGCCCATGTCGCCAACTCCGGCGGCACGTCGGGCAAGGCTGTGAGCAGGCTCTTCTCCACTTCGGCAAAGCGCTTGAGCGGGGCTTCGCGGGTCGTGCCGTGGATGCGGTTGCCAGCCTCGTTCATCACCCACGCCTGCAACTGGCGGTTGGCATCATCCAGATCGCGGAATTCGCGTAACGGCAGGAAGCTGCCTTTGATGTATTTGACGCCCGCTTCAACGATCCCTTTCTTTTGCGGGTCGCGTGGCGGACAAGGATCGATCTTGAACCCGTAGCCCCCGGCACATTCCGCATACGCCCGTTGCACGGCGGGTTCGTGGACGCAGGCTTTGGTGATGGCGCATTTGGCGTTGTCGATGATGGCGCGCGACGGCACGCCCGAGAACGATTCAAACGCGCGCCGGTGGCAGCCCAGCCAGGTGGCCACGGTCTGGTCGCGGACAAACTCGGCGTACTGGTGACGAGACCAGCACAAGGTCATCACGAAGAACCAGGTCTTGAATATCTCGCCGGTGTACACATCGGTGATAGGCGGGCCAGCGCCGAAATCAATCTGAGCCGCTTCGGCCGGCTTGAACGTCAGGCGTAGCGGCGCATCGGGCACTTGCAGGGCAACGAGCTGGCCAAGGAAGCGATGCATCGACGAGTAACTGCCGGTGTAGCCGTGATTGCGCA
>CAZMWC010000487.1:0-1355 GCA_964569805.1 uncultured Gallionella sp. | reverse complement strand
AATAAACATCATGGTATTACAGGTTTTTGTAGGTGCGAATTCATTCGCACAGAACGCGCTGATTGTGCGAATGAATTCGCACCTACAATACACGCAACTGCATTTTTTAGGTTTAAAGTGTGCCTGCGTCGCTTTCCTGCGCACTGTTTGCGGCCTCTTGTTGTTCTTGTGCGGCCATTTGCTGCAAATGCTCCATGATGGCGTAAGTCAATTCCTTGCAACCTTCTCCGTTGATTGCCGAGATGGCGAAGTGGCGATCAAAATCAGTGAACTTTTTGAGGAAAGCGGCCACTTTTTCATCGCGATCCGGCAGCAGGTCCAGCTTGTTCAACACCAGCCAGCGCGGTTTTTCGTACAAGGACTGATCATATTTTTTCAGCTCATTGAGAATCGCGTGCGCCTCGGCAACCGGATCGATTCCCTCGTACATCGGAGCGAGGTCAACCAGATGCAGCAACACGCGGGTGCGAGCCAGATGGCGCAAGAATTGATGCCCTAAACCCGCACCTTCCGCCGCACCTTCGATCAGACCCGGAATATCGGCGATGACGAAGCTCTTTTCATGCGATACGCGCACTACGCCAAGATTGGGGTGCAACGTAGTGAACGGGTAATCGGCCACTTTGGGGCGCGCCGCCGAGACCGCGCGAATGAAAGTGGATTTCCCCGCATTCGGCATACCGAGCAGGCCGACATCGGCAAGCACCTTTAACTCAAGTTGCAATTCGTGTTGCTCACCCTCCGTACCCGGTGTGCACTGGCGCGGTGCACGGTTGGTGCTGGATTTGAAGTGAATGTTGCCCAAACCGCCTTTGCCGCCTTCTGCCAGCAATATTTTTTCGCCATCGTGGGTGAGATCGGCGATGACTTCTCCGCTGTTAATATCGGTGATCACTGTCCCGACCGGCATGCGCAGCACGATGTCGTCCGCGCCCTTGCCGTAGCAGTCGGAACCCCGCCCGGATTCGCCGTTTCTGGCGCGATGCGCGCGGGTAAAACGGTAATCGACCAGCGTATTGATATTGCGATCCGCCAACGCATACACGCTGCCGCCGCGCCCGCCATCACCGCCGTCCGGTCCGCCCTTTTCGATGTATTTCTCGCGGCGGAAGCTGGCGATGCCGTTGCCGCCCTTGCCCGCAAAAACCTCGATCTTGGCTTCATCAATAAACTTCATGCCTATCCACCACAAATAAAAAAGCCCTACCTTGCGATAGGGCTGATCGTTTCAAATGACGCGGCTTAAGCGGCGACGATGGAAACTGTTCTACGCTTTTGAGCGCCCTTGATGGCGAATACCACTTTGCCGGTGATCTTGGCAAACAGCGTGTGATCCTTGCCCATGCCGACGTTGT
>CAZMWC010000486.1:0-1360 GCA_964569805.1 uncultured Gallionella sp. | reverse complement strand
CCCGGCGCGGAGCCTGCGGCCAGCGATACCAGATAGACGAGTGCCGGGATCAGCATACCGGCGGCGGCGGCGATCAGTCCCACACCGATCAGCATGGCCGGATAACTCGTAACATATGGCAGCAGCGCAACACCGACAGCCATCGCGAGGAAGGCCGGCGCCAGCAAGCCGCTGCCTGCGCGCTGAAGCAACGGTGCAAGCACAAAGACCTGTACCAGGATCATGACCAGGCTGCACTCGGCGAACATCCAACCAATCTCGCGCGGCTGCAAGTTCAGTACCTGCTGGCCTTGCAACGCCAGGCTTACCTCGTAGCCCCCCAGGCCAAGCATCACCAGAAATGACAATGCAAGCAGCCATATCAAGGATGGTGCTCTGGATTCAGATTCACTTTCGGTATGCTGCGATGTACTTTCCGGGAGGAACCGGAAGGTCACGAGCCACGCCGTGCCGCTCAGCAGCGCAGCGGCGTAGAACGGCAATGCCGTGGCGATATCCTGATCGACGATCTCGGCAGACGCAAGCCAGCCGCTCAACGCCGGACCGAACAGGAAACCGAACGCACTCGCCGCGCTTAGCCATGCGAACGCTTGCGCGCGCATGCGCGTTGTTACCACATCACTCACCCAGGCGAATATTACCGGCACCGCAGCCGCCGCGAATACACCGGCGAGCACACGGGCTCCGTAGATGAACACGAGATCGCGCGCCACTGCGAACCACAACATCGCGGCGCTGAAACCGGCAAGTCCAAGCAAAATTACTGCGCGGCGACCAACGCGATCCGAGATGTACCCCCATGCCGGTGCGAACAGGAACATCGCCAGCATGTACACACCGGTCAGCAGACCGGTGTGCCAAGAGATCGAGGCGCGTTCCGCCTCGCCGAGTGCGTCCGCCAGTATGAATGGCAGCACCGGCAGCACCACTCCGTAGCCCAGAGACAGCACGAACACCACGGCAAGCGGCAGGGCCAGGCTCGTGATGGACTCCCGGATCACAGTCGTGAGTGTGCTCATGTATTATCTTTCACGTATGCCTTCCTTATATTTACCAATCTCTACGGTAATTTGGCCGAGATCGTGCCGCTGTTTCTTCCAATCCGCGCGAGCAATACGCCGGTCGTATCGCACCTCATTCGAGTTACCCCGGCTTTTCCTGGCACCCATTAACTTGGACCCTGTGCCGACTGACCTGGCGTGTTATCCGCACCCGCCGGCACATACAGTTGCGGTGCCTTATCAAACTTGGCGACGCAGGCCGCGCTACAAAAATAATAAGCCCTGCCCTGGATGACGCGTTGCTCTGCCGCCTCTTCGGATCGCACCAACATTCCGCACACGGGATCCTTCTCCATCGT
>CAZMWC010000485.1:0-1364 GCA_964569805.1 uncultured Gallionella sp. | reverse complement strand
CATCACCTACGGCACCAACAACGAGTTCGGGTTCGACTACCTGCGCGACAACATGGCGCCGACCGTCGACCACTGCGTGATGCGCGAGCTGCACTTCGCCATCGTCGACGAGGTGGACTCCATCCTCATCGACGAGGCGCGCACCCCGCTCATCATCTCGGCACCGGCCGAGGAGTCGAACGAGCTGTACGCCCGGTTCGCGTCCATCATGAAGACGCTGCAGGAGAACGTCGACTACAACATCGACGAGAAGATGCGCGCCGCCACGTTTACCGAGGCGGGGATCGAGAAGGTCGAGCGCGCGCTCGGCGTCGAGAACCTGTACGCGGTCGGCGGCAACCAGCAGCATTATGCCGAGTCCGCGCTCAAGGCGCTCGCGCTGTACAAGCGCGACGTGCAGTACGTGGTGAAGGACGGCAACGTCGTGATCGTCGACGAGTTCACGGGCCGCATGATGCCGGGCCGCCGCTTTTCCGAGGGGATCCACCAGGCCATCGAGGCCAAGGAGGGCCTCGCCGTGCAGCGCGAGAGCCAGACGCTCGCCACCATCACGTTCCAAAATTTCTTCCGCATGTATGCGAAGCTGTCCGGCATGACCGGCACGGCGGCCACCGAGGCGGAGGAGTTCGGCAAGATTTACGACCTCGAGGTCACCAGCATCCCGACGAACCAGCCCCCGGCCCGCACGGACCTGCCGGACCGCGTGTACAAGAATGAGCAGGGCAAGTTCCTGGCGGTGGTGCGCGAAATCAAGGAACGCCACGAGAAGGGCCAGCCCGTGCTCGTCGGCACCATCTCCATCGAGCGCAACGAGCTCCTCGGCGCGCTGCTTTCGCGCGAGGGCGTCCCGTTCAACCTGCTGAACGCCAAGAACCACGCGGCCGAGGCCGAGTTCATCGCCCAGGCCGGCCGCCTCGGCGCGGTCACCATCGCCACCAACATGGCGGGGCGCGGCGTGGACATCAAGCTCGGCGGCATCCCCGAGGACCCGGCGGCGGCCGACAAGATCCGCGAGCTCGGCGGCCTGCACGTGATCGGCACGGAGCGCCATGAGTCGCGTCGCATCGACAACCAGCTGCGCGGCCGCTCCGGACGCCAGGGCGACCCGGGTTCCACGCAGTTCTACGTGAGCATGGAGGACGACCTCATGCGTATCTTCGGATCGGACCGCGTGAAGGGAATGATGGACCGCCTCGGCATCCCGGACGACGTCCCGATCGAGAACGGGATGGTCACGGGGTCCATCGAGAAGGCCCAGCAGCGCGTGGAAGGCCATCACTTCGACACCCGCAAGCACCTGCTCGAATACGACGACGTGCTCAACAAGCACCGCGAGGTGATTTATCGCCGCCGCCGCGACGTGC
>CAZMWC010000484.1:0-1370 GCA_964569805.1 uncultured Gallionella sp. | reverse complement strand
GCCTTGCCAATAGAGCGCAAACTGTGTTCGGAATTACCCACTTCACCCAATGTCGCCTTGCAATCGATGTGCACTTTGCGGATTTCACCGGAGCGCAAACGCAATTGAGCATAGCTGCCTTCACGCGCCAGCAGTTGCACCGAGGTGCCGGCAGAGCGTGCCAACTGCGCACCCTTACCCGGCAGCATTTCGATGCAATGGATGGTCGAGCCAACCGGGATATTGCGCAACGGCAAAGCGTTACCCGCTTTGATCGGAGCTTCAGAGCCGCTGATCAGAGCTGCGCCGGCAGCAACGCCTTTAGGCGCGATAATGTAGCGGCGTTCACCATCGGCGTAGCACAACAACGCCAGATTCGCACTACGGTTGGGATCATACTCAAGACGTTCCACAATAGCCGGGATGCCATCCTTGTTACGCTTAAAATCCACCAGCCGATAATGCTGTTTATGACCACCACCCATGTGACGGGTTGTGATATGTCCGTTATGGTTACGCCCTGCGGTTTTAGTTTTCTTCTCCAGCAGCGCGGCAACTGGCTTGCCTTTATGTAGGTCAGGATTGACAACGCGCACTACCGCACGCTGCCCTGGAGTTGTCGGTTTTAATTTAATCAATGCCATGATGATTACCCTTGCTCACTTGCAGCAAAATTGATTTCCTGGCCGGAAGCCAAGCACACATAAGCCTTCTTCCAATTGTTGCGGCGGCCGATGTGGCGCCCCGTACGCTTGACTTTACCCTTGACATTGGCCACCTGCACGCTGTCCACACTTACCTTAAACATCATTTCGACAGCAGCTTTGATTTCTGGCTTGGTTGCATCAGTAACGACACGAAAAATGACCTGCTCGTTTTTGTCAGCGACGTAAGTGGCCTTTTCGGATATTTGTGGAGCTAGCAACACTTTCATCAAACGCTCTTGGCTGAATTGTTGGGTACTCATGCGAACATCTCCTCAATTTTAGCCACTGCATTGCGTGTGACGATCACATTCGGAAAGCGCACCAGGCTAACCGGATCGGTCTGATAAGCTTCCAGAATAAGCACGTTGGGCAAATTGCGCGAAGACAGATACAGATTTTCATCCATATTATCGGTAATGATCAACAGACGGCCATCCAAACCCATGCCCTTAATTTTTTGAGCAAGTAGTTTTGTTTTAGGCGCATCAACGGTCAGGCTATCCACCACCATCAAACGGTTCTCGCTAACCAATTTTGAAAAAATGGAAGCCAAACCTGCGCGATACATCTTGCGGTTAATCTTTTGTGTGTAATTTTCTTCGCCGGTATTCGGAAAAATCTTACCGCCCCCGCGCCACAACGGGCTGGATGCCATACCGGCACGCGCACGGCCGGTACCCTTTT
>CAZMWC010000483.1:0-1373 GCA_964569805.1 uncultured Gallionella sp. | reverse complement strand
TGATGCGCAGATGCCAGGCGCGCCGTTCGAAGTTGGGCGGGCCGTCCAGGCCGTAATGGGGCGCGACGAGCGCGTATTCATCGGCGCTCAGCAGCACACGGATTTCGTCGCGCTGCCACACATAGAATTTGCCTTCCTCATGCTCCGAGTCGGCATCCAGCGAGGAGTAGTAGCCGCCTTCGGGCGATTGCATCTCGCGCATGGCCCAGGCGGCGGTCTGTCCGGCCACGCGCGCAAACAACGGCTCGCTGCGGCTCTGCCAAGCAGCGCTGTATAGCCCGAGCAGCAGGCCGTTGTCGTAAAGCATCTTTTCGAAATGCGGGATGTTCCAGCCTGCATCCACGCTGTAGCGGCAGAAGCCGCCGCCGAGCTGGTCATACAGTCCGCCGTGTGCCATCTGTTGCAGGGTGTAGCGCACGATGTGCCGGGACTCTTTGTCATCGGCGGCATGGCTGCGGCGCAGCAGCAGATCGAGTTCTGCCGGATGCAGGAATTTCGGCGTGTCGCCGAAGCCGCCGTTCACGCCGTCGAAATTTTCGCCGAGTTGCCGCACTGCCAGGGCCAGCGGTTCGGCACCCAACGTTTCTGCCATTTCGCCGGCTTGGGGAAGCGCACCGGCGAGGGCGGCGACGAGATGCTTGCCCTGCGCGGCCAGTTCGGTGCGGCTGTCTGCGTAGACCTGCGCGACGCGCTGCAACAGGTCGGCAAAGCCGGGCAGGTTGTAGCGCGCCTCCTTGGGGAAATACGTGCCGCCGAAGAACGGCGTGCCGTCCGGGCTGAGGAACATGGTCAGCGGCCAGCCGCCGCCGCGCTGCATCAGCAGTTGATGCGCGGTCTGGTAGATATGGTCGAGGTCGGGACGCTCCTCGCGGTCCACCTTGATGTTGATGAAGTGCTCGTTCATCACCGCGGCCACATCGGCATCCTCGAACGACTCGTGCGCCATGACGTGGCACCAGTGGCAGGCCGAGTAACCTATCGACAGCAGGATCGGCTTGTCCTGCTCGCGTGCAAGGCGTAGCGTTTCCGGATTCCACGCATGCCAGTCCACCGGATTGCCGGCGTGCTGTCGCAGGTAGGGGCTGGTTTCTCGCGCTAACTCATTAGTCATCAATTGCCCCTTTCAGGGTGGTGGGGTCAATGCAATAGCGGCTTCAGTTCCTTCAGTACGCTGCGCATCAGCTGCGGCTGCGCTTCCTTCATGGGGTGCAGGTTGTCAGGCTGGAACTGCTCCGGCGCAACGCCTTCCAGCAAAAACGGCAGCAGCCGGATGCGGTATTTCTTCGCCAGCTTCGGGTACATCTTTCCAAACTGCGCGACGTAAGGCTCGCCGTAATTCGGCGGCAGCCTCATGCCGACCAGCAGCACCTTGG
>CAZMWC010000482.1:0-1408 GCA_964569805.1 uncultured Gallionella sp. | reverse complement strand
TGGATAAAATCTTTGCCGCTCTATGACCGTGTTTCAGCCTGTCCGGCGCGCAACGTTGCTTATTCCGTCCGGGCCAGCTCACGACCCCAATAAAAAGCACCTCTTCATTATCCTCACCGATCCTGTTGCCGATCCCCTGAACGGAAATAAAGACAGCGTCCTATTAACGAGTTTGTCTACTCTGGATGCTGCGCTTCCACACGATTCAACATGTATTCTATATCCAGGTGATCATCCGTTCGTTACTCGCGATAGCTATGTGAGTTACCATACATCACGCATTCAGGAAGCAGAGAAGATCATCAATGGTGTCGCATCCGGCGTGTTAGTTGTGAAAGAGCCGATGGATAGCAGCATCGTAGATAGAATCTGCGATGGACTAGATTCTCATCAAACCCCAGAGAAGATAAAGCGTTTTTTTCGGATGTATGCGGCACTGCAACAGCATAGGCCGTAACACAGATTCCCGCCGACGCTCTGGCAGCAGCGGCTCGACTCGCTGCCAAAAGGCGTCTGATACTTCCCATGCTGGCAACCTCTTTTTCGTCGCTTGTTTCGCCATCTCTGATCTCCCCCATTCGGACAAGCCGTGATGGGAAAGCAGGGTATCATATTATTTACGGATAAGCTCTAAATATGACAAACCAACAGACTTAAAGCCGGTGTCTAAAAAATCTCGCGTTGAACCAATCTTGGATTTATTCTCAACTGCGCCAGCCGCCAAGCCAGTAGAAATCAAGCCAGCCGATACCCAATTCGCCAATAACAAGATTTTCACGCAATCCGCCGTAGACGCAGCACGCGCGCGCCTGAAGAAGAAGCTGGGAAACATAAACAGCGGTATTGATCCAGAACTATTGCAGGACGGAATGGTGCTGGCCGGTGCGCACATCGAGTCCGGTGCGCGCTCGTTTGCCGAGGCATTCTCGACAACGAGAGCTGTCATTTGATGCTGCACTATCGAACAGCACGAACCCATCAAGCCGCTTTGGTTTTTAGCGGGAGAATCGTGACGGTGTCGAAGGGGTTTGTAACGACGATCTGGCGCAAGGCCGGACAAGTCGCCGGACAAGTCACCGGACAAGTCGCCGGACAAGTCACCGGACAAGTCGCCGGACAAGTCACCGGACAAGTCACCGGACAAGTCACCGGGCAAGTCACCGGGCAAGTCACCGGACAAGTCACCACCTCGCAGCCAGAGTCACAGCCAGAGTCACAGCCAGAGTCGATAGAGTTGCGGGTGCTGAGATTGTTGACCAAAGAGCCTTTAAGCGCTTTTCAAACTGACCACGTTGGACTGGCAAAAGTTGATCACCAGCGGCACATTTGCGCTAAATCACAATCGCTTCCAACCCCTTTTTTTCAATGAGCTGTAAAAGCTTCGCTACTGCACCACTGGGGTGTTTGC
>CAZMWC010000481.1:0-1413 GCA_964569805.1 uncultured Gallionella sp. | reverse complement strand
TGCGCCGCGACCACACCGGCGAGGAGCCCCTTGATGATCTCCTCTTTCATGTGCCCCGCCTGGTCCTGATTTTGAAGAAGCTCAATCATGATCAGCGATGTCGCGATGCTGCGCACGATCTCGAAGCCGAGAATGATCACCGCCTTTGAAATGGTGTTAATGGTGCCGCTGTATTGCCCAAAGGCGGCGGTATTGACCACACGCAGTATCTTGTTGGTGAGCGCAAGATCCTTGAGGATGGCGCTGGCAAGCTGGCTGGTGCTTCTGGATTCTGCGGCGATGATTGTATTGATCTCGGAGATGACACCGGAGATGGCGGGGAAATCCCGCTTGGTGCGCATACGCTGAAGCAGAAACTCCGTAGCCGCATCGCGCGTTTTGCTGATGTAGTCCTGCAAATCCTGCCTCATGGCGGCCGCGCTCGAATAACGCTCGGCCGGTTTTTTTGCCACGGCCTTGAGGATGATCGCTTCCAGCTTTTCGTTCATTTGCACGTTGTGGGTGGAGGGCGGCGCGATTTGTTCATGTGCGGCGCGATTCAACACCTCGTACATGTTGTCGCCACCAACCGCAAATTCTCCCGTTGCCATCTCGTAGAGCACGGTACCGGCGGCATAAATATCCGAAAGGAAATCACCGTGCTGCCCGGAAATAATTTCGGGAGCCACATAGCGCGGTGTGCCGCTCAAGGGCGTGTTGATCGTTTGCTCGTGGTTATCTGCTATCGCCGCCAGCCCAAAATCCATCACCATCGGCGTACCGCTTTTGGCGATCATGATATTGGCCGGTTTTATATCCAGATGGGAGATGCCTTGTGAGTGCGCATAGGCAAGACCTTCGAGCACCCCGATGGTGATCTCGGCCGCCCGCACAAATGGCAGCGCCTTTTCCTGTTTCAGCAACTGGGCGAGGGTTCTGCCTTCGACATAGGCATAAACAAGATAAGGCGCGCCCTGATCTTCGCCGTAATCGTACAGAGCGATGATGTTGGGGTGCTGGAGTTTGCTGACGATGAGCGCCTCGTGGGTCAGCTGCTCGGTCTTGTGTCCCAGTTTGCGCAAGGTTTTGATGGCGACTTGCCGATCAAGTTGCGGGTCGCGCGCGAGATATACCGCGCCCTGACCGCCCTTGCCGAGCTCGCTCAAGATTTCAAAACGACCGATTAATTGTGCTGACATGATTACAGGTTCCCTACACCTTGAACCGGGCAAGTCGGAATCAAACAGGCAACCCGGATGGGGTGCAGTGTAATCCAAGAGTTGATGACGATGCCACAGCCGTGCCACGCTCGCCCATGCGATGCATCAAATAAAAATGGGCACTTCAAATCAAGTGCCCATATTTATACCAGATTGGTGCGTCAGAAGAGATAAACCCAAATAATCCATTAGAAAAATTACGTCATTCCGGCGC
>CAZMWC010000480.1:0-1418 GCA_964569805.1 uncultured Gallionella sp. | reverse complement strand
GCTGAAACGGAATGCGATGGGATCGGAGCGCCACCGCGTAGCGGTTTAGTTCAACCGCAATTAGTTCGCGCGACCATCATCATGGTGTAGCTCAACGCCCTAATCATAGCCCCTGTGTCGCATCTCCTTTTCGGACTCGGCACGACGTTGTTCCGAAGTGATCATGAGGTCAAGCTCTGAGATATGCTTTTCCGCGAATCCTTTGACTGCGGGACGTTCATCTGATAGCCACTCCTTTAGAGAATCTTTCTTGGCACGCCACGCTTCGGCTAAGCCAAATTCTCCTGTGACTACGCCAGCGTTGTCGATGGCAGCGCGAACCTCACTCATTTTTTTCACGTCATCCGGAAACCGCGACACAATCTCCTTCAATGCGGGGAAGGCAGACACTACTCCGTGATAGTTCTGGATGACCGCCAGTGCGAAATCAGCCTCTGTATCGACACCAGCCTTCACCAGATCAGCGAGCGCGGAAGCGAACTCTGGCTCGCATGCAGGAACCGCACGGTATTTTTTCCCTTCGTTCTCTGGGGTGGGATGATGAATTTTGGTCGAGTCCTCTTCAATCTCAAAATTTTCGTGTATCAATCGTGATGCCAAGAAGCGTTCAACGTCATTGTTTGTGTAAAAGATAAGCCGGGCACCTGCAAGGTCGCGCCGACAAAGCTCTAGCGTTTGTGTGTTCAGATTTTTCGCCTCAGCGAGGCGCCGACGCAGGCTTTTGATCCCTTTAGCGCGGCATTGGATTGACTGGGGTTGTGGCAGGCCATCAACTGCCAGCAAAGCCTTTTCCAAAATGAAACGAACCGTCTCAGCGAACGCTTCGTAAGTGGAGATATATTTATTCTCGTAATCGTCGATATTCACAACAGTCGCCCCTTGCCACCTATTTTGGTCGCTGAATCCCACTCTTTAACTAGGATACTACGGCCTGCGGCAGCAATCAGAGTCGCGGTAATGTCCGTTATTCTACACAGAGCTGACTATATAGAAGTTTGCCGCTAATGACTGAATTGGCCGAGCACCAGCACTTCGAAGTGCGTTGACTGAACGACCGCAACGGGTCGTAAGCGGCCTACGTTCAAGCTTGCTCATCTTATCAACACCTGTCAGCTCAATCGCCTAGGCTATTTGCGCAGCTTTGCTTATCGTTTCATCGAATTGTGTTCTCCCAGATTGGGCGAGGCGACCATATGTGCAGGACTGGCGTAGCGCCAATCAATGGCGAACACGATACCCGAAAACCGGTAAAATGCACGCCTTTGCAATTGCATAAAACCAACCGATGCTTACGTTTCAACAAATCATTCTGACACTGCAAAATTACTGGGACAAGCAGGGCTGTGCGCTGCTGCAACCCTATGACATGGAAGTCGGCGCGGGCACATCGCACACCGCCACCTTTTTGCGCTCGCTCG
>CAZMWC010000479.1:0-1439 GCA_964569805.1 uncultured Gallionella sp. | reverse complement strand
CCCTCGCGCAGCGCGCCCAAAGCGGTGCTCATCTGCGCGATATCCAGCTCGCAAAATGCGGCATACATGATGGCAAAGCCGCCCGCCAGCGTGGGGATACGATCCGGGCGCAAGCCTTGCAGATTGAGTGATTGAACATCACCTGCCTTAAGTAAACTGGCGCGCAATTCTTCCAGCCCTTCGCGCGTGATGCCGCCTTTGCTGTAACCGTTCAGTTCCAATATTTCGGCAATGGCCTTCGCCGTGCCGGACGAACCGAACGCCTGCTGCCATTGCCCGCGATAGCTGGCGGCAATGGTCTGCAACTCGATGCGCGCGGCAAGCTCGGCTTGCTTGAGATTCTGCTTGGTGATCTTGCCGTTCGGGAAGAAACGCAGGCTGTAACTGATGCAGCCCATGTACAGGCTTTCCAGTTTAAGCGGCGTGAGCCCATTGCCGATGATGCATTCCGTAGAGCCGCCGCCGATGTCTATCACCAGGCGGTTATCTTTGGATTGCGGCAAGCTGTGCGCCACACCGAGATAGATCAGGCGGGCTTCCTCAATGCCTGCGATAACCTCGATCGGAAAACCCAGAACATGCTCGGCTTGAGGAATGAAATCGGCGGCATTTTTCGCCACGCGCAACGCATTGGTACCGACCGCGCGCACCGCTTCGCGCGGCAAATCGCGCAAACGCTCGGCAAATCGCCCCAGCGCGTCAAGCGCCCGCTGTTGCGCCAGGGCATCGAGATATTTGTCGGCATTGAGCCCGGCAGCAAGGTGCACCGGTTCACGCAACCCGTCCAGCATGTAAAGCTGATCGCCTTCCGCACGCGCGATCTGCAGCCGGAAACTGTTCGACCCGAGATCTACGGCGGCAAGGATGGGCTGATGTTGCATAAGGGCTGGTAATTGGTAATTGGTGAGTGGGGAGTGGTGAGTGGTGAGTGGTGAGTGGTGAGCTGGTTTTCCACTTACAACTGAGGCGCAAAGCGCCGATCTACTCACTACTCACTACTCACCACTCACCACTTACCATAAGCCTCTACTGCTGAATTTCGCGTTCGATTTCGTCCACCGTGACATGGCGCACATCGCGCCCTTTGACCATGTAAATGACGTATTCAGACATATTTTTGGCATGGTCGCCGATGCGTTCGATGGCTTTGGCCACGAATAATATCTCCAGCGAGGTGGAAATGGTGCGCGGGTCTTCCATCATGAAGGTGATGAGGTAGCGCATGATGGCGCGGAACTCCTCGTCCACCTGCTCATCCAGCCGCACCACCTGCGCGGCCATCGACAGGTCCAGACGCGCAAAGGCATCCAGCGATTTGCGCAGCATGTCCAGAGCCAGCTCGGCGGCATGTTTGATCTCGTGGTAACGCGGCAGATTGATCGAACTTTTCTGCGACAGCAGCTTGGCCATGCGCGCGATTTTCTCGGCCTCGTCGCCGA
>CAZMWC010000478.1:0-1453 GCA_964569805.1 uncultured Gallionella sp. | reverse complement strand
GTATTGTTCACCGCGATCAGATCACGAATGCGATTGTCGAAATAAACCACGTTCAGGTGCTGTCCATTGGCGGCATAGCGCAAACCGATTTCCTTGTTCTCGGCGCGCTCCGGAAGCAGGTTGGGATTGCCCGCAAATCCCCAGGTGAGCGGGTAAAACAGGTCGTTGAACGTCGGCGCCTTGAACGCGCTGCCAATGCTCGCGCTAAGGCGCCATGCGTCAGTGAATTGCATGCCATATCCGAGCAGACCCGTATTGGCCGTACCAAAATCGGAATAGTTATCCTGGCGCAGGTTAAACTGCAGGCGATGCCTGCCAAATTCCCCGACATAGCCGCCAAGCAAGCTGTTCACATCGCGCCTTGTGCGTGAAAAGGCAGTGCTGGCAGCAACCGCCTGAACCAGGTTTTCCGCGGCGAAATTGACGCGTTGATTGTCCGCCACCTGCAATTCGTTTTGCCAGGCAATCTGCCGGTTGACCGTTTTGAACAGACCGCCGGAGGCCACGTCCAGCACGCCATTCAGGAAATTCCGGTATTCATCCGTTCCTTGCGCCAGTTGCAGTCGGCTCTGCCACAGGTCGCTGAAACGATTGTCGGAAACCAGCGCCAGCTTCTCGATGTTTGCCTTGCTGCTGTGAACATCGGCGGGAACTGCCGGAAAAAAGGCACTGTCGCCCTGGCTGACGCCGTCACTGTTGAACACCGATACCGACAGCTGGTGATCCGCATTGAACGCATGCTGCAATTGCGCGCTGAGCGTGGTGTTGTCATAGCCGTCCTTGTCGGGATTGGCACTGGCGGCTAGCTGTGTATTCATTGCCGATACCCCATCGGTTTCGGTCCGGCCGGCATTGACGCTGAACGAAGTGTCATTCACTTCGCCTGAAAACCCTGCTGCCAAATGTTGCGTATTCTGGCTGCCCAGACCGGCGCTTGCACTGAATGCAGGCGCGCCGTGCCCGCGCCTGGTGAATAACTGGATGACGCCGCCGATGGCTTCGGAACCATACAGGCTGCTCATGTTGCCGCGCACCACTTCGATACGCTCAATGCTGTTCAGCATGATGTGTTCCAGCGCAGTCAACCCGCTGGTGGCGGAATTGATGCGCACGCCGTCCAGCAGTACCAGCACGTGGCTCGAATTGGCGCCGCGCATGAAGGTGCCGGACAGCTTGCCCAAGCCGCCGCTTTGCGCCACTTCCAGCCCCGCGAGCGAGCGCAGCAGCGCTGGCACATCCGGCGCACCGGATGTGCGGATATCCTGTTCATTTATTACGGTGGTGTGCGCGATGGTTTGTTCCAGCGGTTGCGGCATGCGCGAAGCGGTCACAACGACTTCATTCAGGCTGGGTGTTTCGGCAAAAGCGGCAAAAGGAGAAGCAATCGCACCGGACAGCGCGACCATGATCAGTTTTTGTTTCATGAAAATTTCCCGAGTAAGTTCCAAGCGTC
>CAZMWC010000477.1:0-1458 GCA_964569805.1 uncultured Gallionella sp. | reverse complement strand
GAAGCCCGGCAGCGTCATCGTCGACATGGCGGCCGAGCGGGGCGGCAACTGCGAGTTGACCGAGCCGGGTCAGGCGGTAGTGAAGCATGGCGTGACCATCGTCGGCTACACCGATCTGAACTCGCGCCTGGCCAAGCAATCTTCCACTCTGTATGCGACCAATCTGTTCCGCCTGACCGAGGAACTGTGCAAGACCAAGGACGGCATCATCAACGTCAATATGGAAGACGATGCCATCCGCGGCCTGACGGTCATCAAGGAAGGCAATATTACCTGGCCTGCGCCCGCGCCGAAACTTCCCGCAGCACCGGCCAAACCGGCTACCGCAAAAGTTGCTGCGCCCGCCGCCAAAGGACACGGTCATGGCGGCAGCAGCGAGCCGATGGCCGGCGGCAAACTGGCGATCATGTTCGCCGTCGCCGCCATCTTGTTCTTTCTTATTGGCGCCTACGCGCCGGCGGCGTTCCTCGGGCACTTCACGGTATTCGTGCTGGCCTGCTTCGTCGGCTACATGGTGGTGTGGAATGTCACGCCCGCCCTGCATACGCCGCTGATGAGCGTCACCAATGCGATCAGCAGCATCATCGCCATCGGCGCGCTGGTGCAGATCGCGCCGCCGGTTGATGCGACCGATGGCAGGGGGCTGATCCTCGGCCTCGCGGTCGCCGCGCTGGCGCTCACCGCAGTCAATATGTTCGGCGGCTTCGCCGTTACCCAGCGCATGCTGGCGATGTTCCGCAAATGAGCTGGTAGCTAGTGGCCTGTTGCTGGTAGCCAACCTGATTTTGCTACCAGCCACGAGCCACCAGCTAAAGACCAAATGATCAATGTTAAGGTAATCAACCATGTCTGAAAGTCTGGCAACTGTTTCATATATCGGCGCGACGATACTTTTTGTTTTGAGTCTCGGCGGCCTGTCTCACCCGGAAACTTCGCGGCGCGGCAACCTCTACGGCATGATCGGCATGGCGCTTGCCGTGCTGGCAACCATCTTCGGCCCGCGCGTCACCATGGCCGGCATCCCGTGGATCATCGGTGCCATGGTGGTCGGCGGCGGCATCGGCATCTACGCCGCCCGCGTGGTGAAGATGACGCAAATGCCCGAACTGGTCGCATTAATGCACAGCCTGGTCGGCCTCGCCGCCTGCCTGGTCGGCTTTGCCAGCTACATCGATCCGTCGGTGCAGCTCGTTGGTGCCGAAAAAGCGATTCACGAAGCCGAAATTTACATCGGCATCCTGATCGGCGCGATAACCTTCTCCGGCTCGATTATCGCTTTCGGCAAGCTGTCTGGCAAAATCGGCGGCAAGCCCCTGCTCCTGCCCGCACGCCATTGGATGAACCTGCTGGGTCTGCTGATCGTTATTTACTTCGGCTACCAGTTCCTCAATGTGCACTCGACTGCCGACGGCATGATCCCGTTAATCGTGATGACCGTGATCGCGCTGTTGTTCGGCA
>CAZMWC010000476.1:0-1460 GCA_964569805.1 uncultured Gallionella sp. | reverse complement strand
TGCGACTTAAACCGCTCATCCACCTCTCCGAAAGGGCGCGCAGGATAAACCAGAATACTCTTTGTCGCAATCAGAAATGATCGCGCCATTCGCGCAAGGCAGTAAATACGCCGAGTTCGCTGGTATTGGTCAAGCCGCGCTGTTGCAGGGTGCGGATGAGTTCCGGTTCGGCGCAGCGCAGGAAGGAGTTGGTGGCTTTTTCCAGCGCGATGCTGGATGGCAGGCTGGGCTGTTTCATCGCACCCAATCGCGCGACTTCGGCGATGCGCTGCTGTATTGCTGTATTGTCGGGTTCGCAGGCCAGCGCAAAGCGCAGGTTGGCGGCAGTGTATTCGTGGGCGCAATACACGCCGGTATCGTCAGGCAATTGCGCCAGACGTTGCAGGGAATGGTGCAGTTGCGCCAGCGTGCCTTCGAAGTTTCGACCGCAGCCTGCACCGAACAATACGTCGCCACAAAACAAAATTGCCGGGGAAAAAAAAGCGAGGTGGTCGTCGAGATGTCCGGGGGTTTCGAGGATATCGAATGCGATGCCAAGTGTATTGAGATCGAGCCGGTCGCCCTCGCGCAAGCCATTCGTGATATGCGGATTGCCGGGGTGTCGCCGCCCATGCACCGGCACGTTGTATACTTCGCGCAATTCTGCGATGCCGCCAGTGTGGTCGTGGTGGCGGTGGGTGCATAGGATGGCATCCAGTTGCAGGCGCTCTTCCGAAAGAAACGCCAGTACTGGCGCGGCCTCGCCGGGATCGACCACGATGGCGCGGCGATGGTCGTGGATGGCCCAGATGTAATTATCTTGCAGGGCGGGGATGGCGGTAATTTTGAACATGCAGCGAGCGGGATGTAGGCGATGCCGAATTGTAAATTAATTGCACAAAGTTTGAGTGAGTGGTTTGTTGCCCCACAGGGTGGCTATGTGCTGGCGCGCGAGCAGGCTTATTTCGATCGTACCGTAAGCGACATTTTTGGCTATAACGCGCTGCAACTGGGTTTGCCGGAGCATGATTTTCTGCGCGACAGCCGGATTCCGTTGCGCGTCAGCGGCGGGGAGTGCAGCGACACTTCAGTCAAATTGCGCTACGACGAGCTGCCGTTTGCTTGCGACAGTTTGGATCTGGTGCTGTTGCCGCACATTCTGGAATTCGCCGAGCACCCGCATCACGTCCTGCGCGAAGTGGAGCGGGTGCTGATGCCGGAGGGCAGTATTATCATCAGTGGCTTCAACCCGTTCAGCCTGTGGGGCTTGCGCCGCGCGGTGGGCGGGCGGCGGGGTTATCCGTGGCGCGGGCGTTTTATTGCGCTGCCGCGCCTCAAGGACTGGCTGGCGTTGCTGGACTTCGAAGTGGTGGGTGGCCGCTTCGCCGCCTACGCGCCGCCGTTCCATCAGGCGAAATGGCTGGAGCGCAGCGCCTTCATGGAAGCGGCGGGCGATCGCTGGTGGGCGGTGAGCGGCGGGG
>CAZMWC010000475.1:0-1468 GCA_964569805.1 uncultured Gallionella sp. | reverse complement strand
AGACTCACATGGTTGCAGTATTGAAACTCCAGGAAAAGATCACCGGCCTGCTGGTGTTCTATTTTCTCGTTGCCCTGGTCGCCATCAGTTCGACGCTGTATGTGTCCTGGCGGTTGGAGGGCGGTGCCGCGGCGATCAACGATGCCGGCAGCGAGCGCATGCGTTCGTACCACATCGCTTTCCTGCTTGCCCAGCAGGTACAGCAACCTTCTGTTGAATTACGGCGTGACATCGAAGCGAAGGTCGCGCAGTTTGAAAAAGTCCTGTCCGACCTTGATCGTGGCGACCCGCGGCGGCCGCTGTCGTTGCCCAAGGACAAGGAAGTGCGCGCCCAGATGGGTAAATTGCACCAAGCCTGGCAGACCGACATCAAGCCCCGCATCCGGCGCATACTCGACGCCCCGCAACAGGCGGAGCAGGAAAGAATGCTGGCGGAGTACCGGCCTGTCGTGGAAGATTTTGTTGGCAGCGTGAACGACCTGGTAGAGATGGTGGAAAGCAGCAACGCACGCGCCACCACGCTGCTGCGCACCTTTCAGATCGGGTTGGTGAGTCTTGCGTTTGTCGGCACGGTGTTGCTGATAAATTTGTTTTCGCTGATGGTGGTGCGTCCTGTCAACCGTTTACGGGAGGGTATTCAGCGCATGGGTAAGGCGGATTTCAGTGTGCGCCTGCAGTTCGCAAAGCGGGACGAATTTGGTGAACTGGCCGAGGGGTTCAACCAGATGGCTGATAAGTTGCAGAACCTTTACGCCACACTGGAACAGCGGGTGGAAGAAAAATCCCGCAGCATCGAGGTGAAGAACCGTGAACTCGCGGCACTCTACGATGTGGCTGCATTCCTTAATTCCTCGACTGCAACAGAACCCCTGTGCGGCATTGTGCTGGATAAACTGTCCACCCTGATCGGTGCGTGTGGCGGCGTGGTGCGCCTGGTTGACGCCAAGGGCGAGCAAATGCAGATTGTCGCATCGCGTGAAGTTTCAAAATCCTTTCTGAACGAGGAGACTTGCCTCGCTGTCGGCAACTGCCTGTGCGGAGCAGTTGCGCGTGACGGTATTGCGGTCAGCTCCAATTTCTCCACTCCGTTGATGAGGCCGCTGCTGCATACATGCAAACAGGAAGGATTTCAGGCTGTGGTGGCGGTTCCGATCCGTTCCAAACAGCACGTGATGGGCATGCTCAACCTGTTTTTTGACACGCCGCGCATCTTGCCCCCGTCAGAGGTCAGGCTGCTGGAGTCGGTGGGGCAACATCTCGGCGTCGCCATTGAAAATCAGCGGCTCGTCGCGCGTGAAAAAGAAATGGCGGTATCGGAGGAGCGCAACCTGCTGGCGCAGGAATTGCACGACAGTATTGCCCAGTCGCTCGCCTTCCTGAATATCCAGATACAACTGTTGCACAGCGATCTGCAACAGAGGCAGATAACCAATGCTTTGCAGGGAGTGGAGCAAATACGCGAAGGGGT
>CAZMWC010000474.1:0-1475 GCA_964569805.1 uncultured Gallionella sp. | reverse complement strand
AGGCGGCGGTGCAGGCGCTGCAGAAATTCCCGATCGTCAATGCCTCGGTGGACGGCACCGACATCATCTACCACGGCTATTTCGACATCGGCGTGGCCATCGGCAGCGAGCGCGGCCTGGCCGTGCCGATCATCCGCGATGCCGATAAACTGTCCTTTGCCGACATCGAAAAGCGGATCGCCGATTTCGGCGCGCGCGCCCAAAACGGCAAGCTGACGCTGGAAGAGCTCAGCGGCGGCACGTTTACCGTTTCCAACGGCGGCGTGTTCGGCTCGATGCTCTCCACGCCGATCATCAACCCGCCGCAGAGCGCCATCCTCGGCATTCATGCCACCAGGGACCGGCCGGTGGCGGAGAACGGCCAGGTGGTGATCCGCCCGATGAATTACCTCGCGCTGTCCTACGACCACCGCATCATCGACGGCCGCGAAGCGGTGCTGTTCCTTGCCGCCATCAAGGAAACACTGGAATATCCGGGGCGGGTGCTGCTGGATTTGTAGGTATCAAGAAGAGTTAAATAAGACAGACGATCATGTTGACCGGAGGGCGCATATTAAGGTGGAGGCTATGCCAGCGCAACTGCCCATGGAGCCGCATAGTCAAGATTTGCGCAAAGGCCGATGCAATGAAGTCAATCGGATTTATTTGCTGACGACTACAACCTTGCAACGCCAGCCATTATTCAAGGACTGGTCGGTAGCGCGGATTCTCATCCATGCCATGCGTAATCAGGTTGAAGCACATCGAGTGGAAAGTCTGGCCTTTGTGGTTATGCCAGATCATTTGCATTGGTTAATCGTTTTGCAAGGCAATACCACATTGGCTGCCTTGATGCACTCGGTTAAAGGAAGTTCTTCTAGGCAGATCAACCAACTGTGTGGCACGAATCAACCTGTTTGGCAAAATGGTTATCATGACCACGCGGTACGAGAGGATGAAGAGTTGGTGAATGTTGCACGCTATATTGTTGCTAACCCATTGCGAGCCGGGTTGGTCGATAAAATTGGTGATTACCCATTCTGGGATGCTAAATGGCTATGATGAATCCGATGTCTTTGTAGTATTGCGGGAACGGTGTTGTGGGAGCGGCTTTAGCCGCGATAACTTCTAGTCGCGGCTAAAGCCGCTCCCACAAAAACGAGTATGTTTGCTCTCAATTTAAGGTGTTGCTGCAATTTATCCATCCTAGAGTTGGAGTCCACGAAAGATGTCGCAAATTTCATCCACACATAAATTCACTGCCTACCGCATCTTCGAACAAGATGGCCAATCCGCCGGGCGCTTCGTCGAACTGGCGCTGGATGATCTCGATCCCGGCGAAGTCGTTATCCAGACGCATTATTCCAGCGTGAACTACAAGGACGCGCTCGCGGCGACCGGCGCGGGCAAGGTGATGCGCCGCTTTCCCTGCGTCGGCGGAGTGGATGCGGCGGGCGTGGTGGCCAGTTCGTCCGATGCGCGCTTCAGGGCGGGCG
>CAZMWC010000473.1:0-1477 GCA_964569805.1 uncultured Gallionella sp. | reverse complement strand
GCGAATTGACTCAAGATAAAAGTTACCGAAGGTAGTCGCAAGAAGGGATCGTTGCCTCAAGTTAAAGGTTACCGAAACAACAGGGGTAATCTGACATGGGCAAACAAGAGCGACGCGCCTATCTCGAGGCGATACGGGCACGCTATCGTCGTGCAAACAAAGCTGGCAAGAGTGCCATTCTCGACGAGTTCTGCGCGGTGTGCGGCTACCACCGCAAATACGCGCTACGGTTGCTGAGTGCCCGGCACAAGCGCGGCAATCGGGTGGCAGGCAAACCCGGCCCGGCCTCGCGCTATGACACGCCCGAGCTGGTCGAAGCGTTGCGCACCATCTGGATGGCATCCGACCAGCTGTGCGGCAAACGCCTCAAGGCTGCCTTGCCGTTATGGTTGCCGCACTACGGGACGAGTTTTCATCCGCTGTCGGCGGGCACGCTCGCCATGCTGGACACCATCTCGGCGGCGACCATCGACCGGTTGCTCAAACCCATTCGCGCCAAGGTCGGGCGCAAGGGGTTATCCGGCACCAAGCCGGGCACGCTGCTGAAGAAGCACATCCCCGTTCAAACTGGCGTATGGGATATAACACAACCCGGCTTCATCGAGGCCGACACGGTGGCGCATTGCGGGGACAGCCTGGCGGGGGATTTCGTGTGGAGTTTGACCATGACCGACATCTGCACCGGCTGGACGGAATGCCGGGCAACCTGGAACAAAGGCGCCGATGGGGTGATGACGCAAATCAAGGCCATCCAGAAAGCCTTGCCGTTCCCGGTCAAAGGGTTCGATTGCGACAATGGCTCCGAATTCCTGAACTGGCATTTGCTGCGTTACTTCCAGAACCACAAGCAGCCCATCAAATTCACCCGTTCACGCCCCTACCACTCGAACGACAACGCGCATGTCGAACAGAAGAACTGGTCTTGTGTGCGTCAGTTGTTCGGTTATGACCGCCTGAGCGATCCCAAGCTGGTAAAGCTGATGAACGATCTTTACGCCAATGAGTTCAGCCTGTTTACCAACTTCTTCTGCCCCACGCTGAAACTCGTTTCCAAGGCGCGCGAGGGGAGCAAGTGGGTCAGGAAGCACGGCAAGCCGATTACTCCGGCGCAACGCCTGCACGATCATCCGGGCACACCCAAAACAACCAAGGATAAACTGGCGACACAAATAAAAACGCTCAACCCATTTATAATTCAGAAGCAGATGCAGCTTAAACTGAAGGCGGTTTTCAAACTTCTCCGGTAACCACCGAATTTGAGGAAACGATCCGCCCCTTCGGTAACCTTTTATCTTGAGGCAATGCGCGTCGATTAAGTCTTTAGAACCTTTATCTTGCCAGCAATGGCCGCCTACTTCTACCCGTCTTTTTCACCATCAACCAGTGGTTAATTCTCCTCAGACGAGGTGTTTTGCAAGAGCCTCTAACAGGCTGTTGAAATTCACCCACGTGTCAACGCGGGTTTCAGGTCAATCGT
>CAZMWC010000472.1:0-1481 GCA_964569805.1 uncultured Gallionella sp. | reverse complement strand
CCCCGTGGTAATGCCCCAGATGCAGACTTCCGGTGGGGCGCATACCCGATAACACTCGATCAGCAAACATTCCGTACTCCTATAAATCCATTTTTCGGGCGCATCGCGGCGTTGTACGGTGCTCGCTCCCTCGTCTATTCATTTGATATGCCTCGGTCGCTGCGCGCCGTACGTCTTGCGCTGCATCCCGAAAAACTGAATTTCTAGAAGTACTCATGATTTCCTCTATATTCCAAACAACACAGAAAGCAACTTGTACACCACTCCGACCAGCGGCGAAAGTATCAGACTCAACACCGGCGTGATCGCCAGAAAAATCAGGATGAACATACCGTAAGGCTCGATCTTTGATAACTGCCATGCCTGACGATGCGGCAGCAGGCTGACCGCGACGCGTCCGCCGTCCAGCGGCGGCAGCGGCAGCAGGTTGAGCACCATCAGCACGACGTTGATTTTAATTCCCACGCTCGCCATACCCAGCAAAGGCTCGGCAAAATAGCTGCCCGGAAACATCAGTGTCACCTTGTAGAGCAGCGCCCAACCCAGCGCCATTAGCAGATTTGTGGCCGGCCCGGCAATCGCCACCCACAGCATATCTTTTTTGGGGTGACGCAACGCGCCGAAGTTGACCGGCACCGGTTTGGCCCAGCCAAACAGAATGCCGCCCAGCCATAGGGTCAGCAGCGGAAACAGGATTGTGCCAACCGGGTCGATATGACGCAACGGGTTCAGGCTGATGCGCCCCTGCTGAAAGGCGGTCATGTCGCCAAAATGGCGCGCCACATAGCCGTGCGCCGCTTCGTGCAAGGTGATCGCGAACAGGATCGGAATGGCCGCGATGGCGATGGTTTGGATGAGTTGATCTATTTGCATTTATTTTTTGATTCCGTAATTTTGTGGCCGGGTTGGTGCGGGCGATTCGTGAATCGCCCCTACGATGCCTTGATTCCAAACGGGGTGATGTCACCTTTGCCTTGCCTTATCAAAACAGGTGTGTCACCGGTCAGGTCGATTACGGTGGTGAAATCTACACCCACCACGCCACCGTCGATCACCAATTCAACTTTCTTTTCCAGCAAATCGCGGATTCGCCCCGCATCGTTCAGCAACCACTCCTCATCCGGCAGGATCAGCGTGGTGCTGAGAATCGGTTCGCCCAATTCCTCCAGCAACGCCAGCGCCACCGGGTGTGCGGGGACGCGGATGCCGATGGTGCTACGCTTTGGGTGCTGCAAGCGGCGCGGCACTTCTTTGGTCGCCTCCAGAATAAAGGTGTAACTACCCGGCGTATTGGCTTTTAGCAGGCGAAATTTACTGTTGTCCACGCGCGCATAGCGCGAAATTTCCGACAGATCGCGGCACATCAGCGTGAGGTGGTGCTGCTCATCCAGACCGCGTATCTGACGGATGCGCGTTACCGCATCCCTGTCGTCCAGATGGCAGCCCAGCGCGTAGCAGGAATCGGTGGGATACACCACGAT
>CAZMWC010000471.1:0-1482 GCA_964569805.1 uncultured Gallionella sp. | reverse complement strand
TTTGCATAGACCGGAGAATCCGGCGATGACACCTTGATCTGAGGGAATGCTTCCTTCACCGCATTCTCGAAGAACCCTGCACCGCCACCCACGAGCAGCACCATGTCGGCACTGGCATTTTCTCCCCGCAGGGATTCTCGCAACCTGGCCGTCACGATGGGGCCTACCTTATCGGCGGCCTTTTTCAGATAGGACGCCACTTCGACACGCTCGCCAAACAGGCGCACATGGGCAAGGCCATTACGCAGGGTGTGCTCAAGCCGTTCTCTGCCGACATTGCCGCCGAAATCCTCAGCGATCAACCTGACGGCCTCATCGATAATCACCGATGATGCTTCCAAGCTAGTGCCGCAGGACTGGCGGCGCAACTCGCCATTGCTTATCAAAACCCAATCCACCGAGAAAAAGCCAGGGTCAACTACCAGAACCCGACTGTCTTCAATTTCGGATGTGTCCGGCAAGCTCCAGACGTAATCAACGAATCCGCCTACGGGTTGCGGGACGACCTTGACCTTGTTCACGGTGATTTTCCGGCGAGGCGTGATTTGGTGTTCGCCCTGCATCTGTCCGGACAGTCGCTCCCGTAACTCATGGTTGAGGTACTGATTAACCGGCAGGCCGGTCACGACAAGGTCAATCTGATCGAATTCTGACAGCAACAAACCAGCGTGGAAGAGGGCGCGGTAAGAATCGGTGGATGGATAATTTTCATGCAGCTCGCGGCTCCAGAGTTCGGCGCGGTCTGGCGAGATGCCTGCGACAAACGGCACGTCGTTTACCAGCACGCGTAGAAAATCTTCCTCCTCATTGCTGCCGATTTTTTCACCCATGCGGTCTGCCGGCGCAGCGCCAGCCGGGCGCAACAAAACTTTAGGTTCGCTGCCTTGCTGTCCATAGGCCAGCTTGAGATTTGAATAGCCAATATCGATTCCGAGAACATTCATGTCAGGTTTTCTCCAGGTGTACTTCGTTGGTCAACATGCCCAAAGTGAGGCGACTAAAACTGGCAGTTACACGGCAGAAAACCTGCAAGGACACAAGGTGAATTTGCAGTGATTTTTAACCTTGTGTGCACCGCCAGAGAACCGGATGCTATGGCGATGCTGGATTACGCGGATTTTGAAATGTGACCAAAAAAGGCGTATTTCGGCCACGCAGGGCAGGGCGGGGAAATTACGATGCGCCCCATGAATCCTTATAACAAAAGGATTCGATAGTTTCGTACCTTAGGGGTAAAAAAATGATCCTTGGCTTTGCGCCATCGGTCTGTGGCCAGTCAGAAACCCCGTCAATAGCGCATTGGCTGGAGGGATGTGAAGCGTAGCAACAGATGTAAATCTGATCAATATGCGAGGTGAGCAGGTGTATTGCCCAGAAGGATTAAGTAGCTTACCAATCCTTAACTTTAAAAAGGGAATGAAGCGCGGATGGACGAATGGATTATGGAAGTGAAGGCTATGCTTCATGGGCAACTGAAGGAGG
>CAZMWC010000470.1:0-1493 GCA_964569805.1 uncultured Gallionella sp. | reverse complement strand
GGCGCGACAGCGAGGGCGGGATGTCCACCGGCGGATAGATGCCGAGATTGTTGAGCGTGCGGCTCAATACCAGTTGCCCCTCGGTGATATAGCCGGTGAGGTCCGGGATGGGATGGGTGATATCGTCGCTCGGCATGCTGACCACCGGCACCATGGTGATGGAGCCGAGCTTTCCTCTGATGCGCCCGGCGCGCTCGTAGATTTCCGCCAGATCGGAATAGAGATAACCGGGATAGCCTTTGCGCGCCGGCACGTCGCCTTTTGCCGTCGCCACTTCGCGCAAGGCTTCGGCGTAATGCGTCATGTCGGTCATCACCACCAGCACATGCATATCCAGATCAAACGCCAGGTATTCCGCCACGGTCAGCGCGGTGCGCGGCAGGATCAGGCGTTCGATGGTCGGCTCATCGGCGAGGTTGAGGAACATCGTCACGTTGCGCAATACGCCGCTGTCGGCGAAAGTTTCGCGGAAAAATTGCGCGTCGGAATAGGACACGCCCATCGCGGCGAACACGATGGCGAAATGCGATTCCTCGCCGGGCAGCCTGGCCTGGCGCACGATCTGTGCGGCGAGGCGATTGTGCGGCAGGCCGGAGCCGGAGAAGATCGGCAGCTTCTGCCCGCGCACCAGAGAATTGAGGCCGTCCACTGCGGACAGGCCGGTCTGGATGAATTCGCGCGGATAGGCTCGCGCGGCGGGGTTCACCGGTGCACCGTTCACGTTGCGCTTCAGTCTGGAGTACAGGGGAGGGCGGCCGTCGCGCGGCTGCCCAAGGCCGTTGAACACCCGCCCCAGGATGTCCGGATCCAGCGCGACTTCGAACGGCTGGTCGAGGAAGCGCACCCAGGTGTGTTCGAGATCGAGATTGTCGGTGCCTTCCAGCACCTGGATCAGCACCAGTTCGTCGGAGGTGCGGATCACCTGCCCATTGCGCCGTCGCCCGCTGTGATCGTGCACCACCACGCGGTCGCCCAGCGCCACGCCGGGCACGCCGCGCATGTACAACAGACCGCCGCGTGCCGCCGAGGCCAGCCGATATTCCTTGTCGCTCATGCCCTTTCTCCGTTCATATGGGGGCCTTTCCGTGTTGCGCATACTCATTGTGCAGGCGCTCGAATTCGCCGTCGGCCTGCGCGGCGAAATTGCGCAGCTCTTCCAGTTGGTTGTTGGTATACGTGCCTTTAAGGCGTTGCGCATTGGCGAGCAGCGGCAGGCGCAGCAGTTCCTGCACCGGCACGCCCAGTTCCAGCAGCTTGAGCCCTTGCCGGTAGATGCCCAGCATCTGGTCGAGCAGGGCGAATTGCTTTTGCGGCGAGCAATAGCTGTCCACCGGGTCGAGCGCGCTCTGTTGCAGCACGCCTTCTTTGAACAGCACTACACCTTGCAGCGCCCAGCGCTGCTGCGGTGACAGCGCCTCGGGGCCGACCAGATTGACGATGCGCGCCAGCTCCTCGGCCTGAGACAGGATGTCGAGTGCAGCAGCGCGGTGTTC
>CAZMWC010000469.1:0-1495 GCA_964569805.1 uncultured Gallionella sp. | reverse complement strand
TGCGCCACCCCGCCCGCCATCGCCGCCAAACTGCTATGCGCCATCCCCGCACTCGAACACACCGTCGCACAGATAGACAGCCTGGAACACCAGCCGATCTACACCGTGTATTTGCGCTACCCGCCACATGTGCGCCTGCCGCACCCCATGCTCGGCCTGCATCAACGCTACGGCCAATGGCTCTTCGACCAGGGTCAGATCAGCGGACAGCACGGCTTGATAGCCAGCGTCATCAGCACGGAAGGCATGCATCAGGAATTGCCCCAAGATGAATTGGCGCGAAAAGTGATCGCGGAGTTACGCGAAGAATTCGGCATCACCGACACGCCGGAATGGTTCAAGATCATCGCCGAAAAACGCGCCACCTTCTGCTGCTCACCTAACCTGCAACGCCCGTCGCAACAGACCGCCCTGCCCAACCTGTGGCTGGCGGGCGACTATACGGCAGGCGATTACCCGGCCACGCTGGAAGGCGCGGTGTTGAGCGGGTTACGTTGCGCGAATCAGATAGCAGAAGAAAGAAAGACCTAAAAAAACAGCTGGCGGGTTTGTAGGTGCGAATTCATTCGCACAATCGGCGCGTTATGTGCGAATAAATTCGCACCTACAACGGCACGTGTCTGACAGGCGTTGCGGTAGGTTTGAGCGCCGAAATCGGATCACCCGGGCGGTAGGCAAATGAAACCGTGATGTGCTGGCCGGCCTTGACTGTCAGCGGTTCATCCAGCGGCACGACCAGATACTGGCTGAACCAGTCGACGGTGCGCCGCTCCGCCTCGACGATCGCCAATACATTTTTGGTGATGAAGCGCAGCGCATTGAGCAGCCCATCCTGCTTAACGGCGAGCGAGCTCTCCCAGCAACACTCCATCGGCAACGATTCGTGATAAGAACAAAGCTGATAAACCACCGGGTTGCCGATATCTATGGTGCGCGACTGCTCCGTAACAGGGTCTTGAAAAAACGGGGTAGGCGCGCAATAGCCGTTGAAATCGAAGGACTGCTGCACCGGTTGCACCGCCTGAATGAAGGCTTCCGGGACAAAGCGCGGCAGCGGTTCGCCGAATTTTTCCAGATAGCGTTGTTTGAACGAATCGATCACCGGAATTTGCTTTTCGCGCAACATGCCAACATGCAGCATTTCGCAAATCACCACGTCAACCGGTTCGGGCGGCAGGTAGTCGAACGCGTCGGCATGAACCACTTCGACCCGTTCGCCGCCGGGGTTCATGGCAAGAATATGGCGCGCAGCCTGCACCAGCTCCGGGTTGCGTTCCACGCACCACACCTTCGCCGCCCGTTGCGCCGCAAAAAAAGACAGCACTCCGGTGCCGCCGCCCAGATCCACGACGCGCGTGCCGGGTTGAACGGCAAGGGCAACGGCTTCCTGAAAAGCATCCATACGCGCCGCATCGGCGAGCATGTTGTAGTGATAGACGAAGGGAATAAATTGCCCCAGCTCCAGATGTTCGTGCAACACGCTCATGTTGCTTAC
>CAZMWC010000468.1:0-1496 GCA_964569805.1 uncultured Gallionella sp. | reverse complement strand
TATTGACTAAGCACGATAACCCCGTGCCAAGTCACTACTTAACCACGAACGGATTTAATCTGCGGTTCCTTAGCGAATATCCAGCAACTCCACATCAAACACCAGAGTTGCATTCGGCGGGATCACTCCGCCTGCACCGCGTGTGCCGTAGCCAAGGTTTGAAGGGATAATCAGCGTGCGCTGTCCGCCGACTTTCATACCTTCCACGCCCTGATCCCAGCCCTTGATGACGTGACCTGCGCCGAGAGGAAATTCAAACGGGTCGCCACGGTCACGCGAGCTATCAAACTTGCTGCCCTTGTGTTCGGGCGCTGCTTCGTCATAAAGCCAGCCGGTGTAATGCACGGATACTTCATTGCCTGCATTTGCCTCCGCGCCTTCGCCCAGTTTGATATCGTTCTTGATCAGTTCAGTCATGTTGCTTATCTCCATTGTTGATGTGTGGTGCCAGATCGTTGTAATGCCCATTGCCGCAACACAAAAATCTGGTACGCTATTTTACAGATAAACACGGCGGGGGAACGTGATGGCGATTTATGCGGTGGGCGATGTGCAGGGCTGTCACGCCGAGCTGGTGAGCCTGATGGAGGCCATCCGTTTCGATGCGGCGCGGGATCGCCTATGGCTGGTGGGTGACTTGGTGAATCGCGGGCCGGGTTCGCTGGCGGTGTTGCGGCTGGTCAAATCGCTGGGCGATAGCGCGATCACCGTGCTGGGTAATCACGACCTGCACCTGCTCGCCGTCGCGGAAGGCGTGGTGGAACTGAATCGCAACGACACGCTGGATGAGATTCTCAACGCGCCGGATCGTGACGATTTGCTGAACTGGCTGCGCAATCAACGGTTGCTGTACCGCGAGGGTGATTTTGTTCTGGTTCATGCAGGTTTGCTACCGGGTTGGACGGTGGAGCAGGCGGTAGAGTTGGCGCATGAAATAGAAATGGCGTTGCGCGGCAAATATTACGCAAAATTTCTTGCGCACATGTATGGCAATCAACCCAAGTCCTGGGATGATAGTCTGACCGGCTACAAACGGCTGCGCGTGATCACCAATGCGCTGACCAGAATGCGCATTTGCACAGAAAACGGTGCAATGGAGTTCAAATTCAAAGGGGAATATCCCGATATTCCTGCCGGTTACCACGCGTGGTACGAGGTGTCTGGGCGTGCCAGCCGCAAGGCAACGGTGATATTCGGGCACTGGTCGGCGCTCGGGCTGATGGTCAGAAAAAACGCCATTGCGCTGGACACTGGCTGTCTCTGGGGTGGCCCGCTTACCGCCCTCCGACTGGAAGATCGCAAGGTGTTTCAAGTGCCCAGCGCCAATCCGGTGGCGAAACATTGGTAGCGGGTGCGCTGCCCATGTAGGGGCGAATTCATTCGCCCGTTTCGCATCTGTTTTGTGCGAATCCACCCGCACACGGTCGGATGAATCTAGAAACCGCAGTTGACCAATTGTATTTTTATGAAAAGCCGCGTGATGACTGATCTTCGCG
>CAZMWC010000467.1:0-1497 GCA_964569805.1 uncultured Gallionella sp. | reverse complement strand
GAGAACGACGGCGTGCTTACCGTCGGGGAGCTCTACTCGATGAGTCTGGATGCTGATCTTGTTACGCTGTCGGCATGTGAAACTGGACTCGGCAAGGTCTCCAATGGGGATGATGTCATCGGCTTGACCCGGGGCTTCCTATACGCGGGCAGCCGCTCAATCGTTGCTAGCCTGTGGAGCGTCGATGATCTGGCTACCGCTACATTGATGAAGGCCTTCTACGAAAATCTCTCCAGCCAGAACAAGCAGGAGGCGCTTCGTCTAGCACAGTTGAAGACCCGAAAAACCTTCCCTCACCCGTTCTACTGGGCGGCATTTCAACTGACTGGGCGCACTAATTAAGCACGTCTCTGCATACAGAAAGAATAAAACGAAGGGATTGTTTCTGGAGTGAGAGTGCCAAACAGCGTGCAAAACCTTCCAGATTGGGGGTGGAAACAGCGTCCAATAGTTTCCACCTCGGTATGTACCAATAGCTGCGCTTCGTGAGCTACAAATTCGCGCCGCGAAGTGGAACGTCAAGGCAATAAATAAAAGTATCAGGAAAGATTGATGTATACCTCGCCCTTGTCCACGCGCGCCCGGTAACGGTGTGTGCAGCCGCAGTCGGGCGCGACAGCTTCCCCGTTGTCGAGTTGTATCGTCCAACCGTGCAACGGGCAGGTCACTTTGCGGTCGAACACGATGCCTTGCGATAGCGGCCCGCCCTTGTGCGGGCATTGGTCTCTCAAGGCGAAAACCTCGTCCGAGGCGTTGCGGAACACGGCGACATCACCTTTCACGGTTTGCACTACACGCGAACCCAGCCGTGGTATTTCTTCAAGCGGGCATACCCTCATCCATTCGCTCACAGCCATCTCCAAAAATGTAGGTCGGGTTAGCGCAGCGTAACCCGACGTGATATGTATATGACGGCTGTCGGGTTACGCTGCGCTAACCCGACCTGCGCACTCCTGTTTTAAGACCGCAGCCTGATCGGCACGAACTCCTGCGCTTCCACGCCGTGTATGCGTTCCTGCCAGGGGTCTTTTTCATCGCGTAGCGCATCTTTGAGCCGTTCATAAAGCGCCTTGCGCCCCGCAGCATCTTCCACGATGCGTTTCTTCACGTAATCCATACCAGCGCGCTGCACCCAGTGCACGGTGCGGTCGAGGTAACGCGCCTCCTCGCGATAGAGCTGGATGAAAGCGCTGGCATATTCCATCACTTCTTCCGCGCTCTTCACCTTGACGAGGAACAGCGACACTTCCGCCTTGATGCCGCCGTTGCCGGCGACGTAGATTTCCCAGCCCGAATCGACACCGACAATGCCGACATCCTTGATGGTGGCTTCGGCGCAGTTGCGCGGGCAGCCGGACACGGCGAGCTTCACCTTGTGCGGTGCCCACATGCGGTCGAGCGCCTTCTCCAGCGCGATGCCCAGGCTGGTCGAATCCTGCACGCCGAAACGGCACCACTCCGAGCCGACGCAGGTTTTAACTGTGCGAATCGACTTGC
>CAZMWC010000466.1:0-1497 GCA_964569805.1 uncultured Gallionella sp. | reverse complement strand
CCATAGCATCACCTCCATGAGTTCAAGATGGAACATTCTAAACCCAATATGGTTTCATTGAACCACTTTGCATCGCTTATAATGGCGGACTTTATCAACCGCAAGGAAGCCGCATGAGTCTTTTGAACGTCCGCCCAGGAAGCAATATTCCCCATGAATGCAATGTCATCGTTGAAATCCCGAAACACGCCGACCCGGTAAAATACGAAGTAGATAAAACCTCCGGCGTGCTGGTGGTGGATCGTTTTATCGGTTCGCTGATGCGCTACCCGGCCAATTACGGCTTTATTCCCGAAACCATCGCGGACGATGGCGATCCGGTGGACGTGCTGGTTGTCACCCCCTTCCCTATCGTGCACGGTGCCATTATCCCGTGCCGTCCGGTCGGCGCGCTGATGATGACCGACGAAGGCGGCGACGATGCCAAAATTATTGCCGTACCCACTGACAAGCTGACCCCGTTGTACCACAATGTCTTGTCCTACGAGGATTTGCCCGAGATCACGCTGGAACAGATCAAGCATTTCTTCGAGCTCTACAAGGCGCTGGAGCCGGGCAAGTGGGTCAAAATTAAAGGATGGGAAGGCGTAGAAACGGCTCATGCGGAGATCGTGAGGGGCATCGAGCTTTACCAGAAAAAAACCGCAGGCAATTAATCTAAGGAAACGCAGATTTAATCCGTTCGTGGTGAGCTTGTCGAACCATGGGCGGATTAAATCTATAGCAATCAATAGGTCGCAAAAGCCCTTCGACAGGCTCAGGGCGAACGGGTGATTTAATCCGCGTTTCCCTAATGTGCAACGTAGGGACAGCACCCGTGGCATCCCTTGTTGTAGGTGCGAATTCATTCGCACATAACCTTTGTTCGTGCGAATGAATTCGCACCTACATACCGATCAACTGTGTTAATTCACGGGAGAAAATCATGGCGGCACAAATCATCGACGGCAAGGCAATCGCGCAGGAAGTTCGCGCCGAATGGAAAGTACGCGCCGACGCGCTGAAGGCGCGCGGCATCACGCCAGGGCTGGCGGTCATCATCGTCGGCGAGGATGCCGCCTCCAAGGTATATGTCGCCAACAAGGTGAAAGCCTGCGCCGAACTCGGCCTGCATTCCGAGCATCTCGCCCTGTCCGCCGATACCAGCGAAGCCACGCTGCTGGAGCAGATCGCCGCGCTGAATGCCGACCCGAAGATCCACGGCATACTGGTGCAACTGCCGGTACCGAAGCACATCGATAGCAACAAAGTGCTGGAAGCCATCAGCCCGGACAAGGACGTGGACGGCTTCCATCCGATCAACGTCGGCCTGCTGACTACCGGCAACATGCGCTTCGCGCCCTGCACCCCTTACGGCGCGATGAAACTGCTGGAAAAAGCAGGCGTCAGCATCGAGGGCAAACACGCCGTGGTGGTGGGGCGCAGCAACATCGTCGGCAAGCCGATGGCGCTGATGCTGTTGCAGCACAACGCCACCGTCACCATCTGCACCTCCAA
>CAZMWC010000465.1:0-1505 GCA_964569805.1 uncultured Gallionella sp. | reverse complement strand
TCGCGCCGGTAGCTGTCCAGCGTGTTGCGCGACAGGCCGTCTTCCAGCCACAGGTGGTCGCAGAATTCATCGAGGAGGTCAGCGTTGTTCACTCCCCTCTCCCCCTACCCCTCTCCGTGCGTGGTTGTTGCCGCTTCAGCGGCCTTGCAACCACGGCCTACTCCTTGCGGGTGCGCGATGGGAGAAGGGATGACACCTTCATGCGCCAGCAACCAGTGTTTAATATCGAGATGAGCGCCGCTGGTGTGACGCGCGAAACCGCCCAGTCCGGTTTTGCCCACCACGCGGTGGCAGGGGATAATGATGGGGATGGGATTCGCGCCGCAAGCCTGCCCGACGGCTTGTGCGCAGGATCTCAATTCGGCCGCCAGTTGGCCGTAGCTGCGCGTCTGCCCGCAGGGAATTTCCAGCATGGCCTGCCAGACTTTCTGTTGGTGCGATGTGCCGCGCAGGTCAAGCGGCACTTTGAATTGCGCATGAGGGTTCTCGATGTAATTCAGCAATTGCTCGCACACCATTGCGGCAAACAGGCTCACCGGTTGCTGCAGCTTTTCCGGCGCGGGCAGGAAATCGATGCCGGTGAGCAATTCCTCGCTACAACGTATGCCGAGCACGCCAAAGGGTACGGAAAGTTTTGCTTGATAGTCCATTCCCGAATGATAGCGCGAAGATTGATCGTTATTTGGCCGTTATACATAACGACAAAAATCGTAGCGAGCGGTTTGGGGACGGGGGAGGACAGCGCACAGCGACCGGAGCATACAGCCAGTATGTGAGGATCGCGAGCACTGCCCGACCCCGCCCCCGAATCGCGCAGTAGATTTATGTCGCTATGTATAGTCGCCACAGCGATGTGAGCTCTGCGGCACGAGCCGCGTGTAGCGGATCGCTGGTATCGGAAACACGGGGGTGATGCGGCTTCACATCCAGCCTGCCCAATACCCGCAAGCCCGCAGCATCCATCGCGTCGAGCAACTCGGCGCGTGTGCGCAAGCCGAGGTGCTCGGCAAGATCGGAGAGGATCAGCCAGCCTTCGCCGCCCGGTTCCAGATGTGCGGACAGCCCGTTGAGAAACCCGCGCAACATGCGGCTGTCCGGGTCGAACACGGCGCACTCAAGCGGCGAGCTTGGCCGCGCCGGAACCCACGGCGGGTTGCACACGATCAGTGCCGCACGCCCTTCCGGGAACAGGTCTGCCTGCACCACATCAACCTGTGCGGTGATGCCCAGCCGCGTCATATTTTCACGCGCACAGTCCAACGCACGCTGATCATGATCGGTGGCGACGATGTGCTGGATGCCCCGGCGTGCCAGCACAGCGGCGAGTACGCCGGTGCCGGTGCCGATGTCGAATGCCACAGACTTGGTCGTGGTCATTTCAGGCAAAGGCGCTTCGTTCACCAACCCGACATACTCGCCGCGTATCGGCGCAAACACGCCGTAGTGCGGATGGATGCGCGCGCCCAGCGCGGGAATCTCCACGCCGTTCTTGCGCCACTCGTGTG
>CAZMWC010000464.1:0-1506 GCA_964569805.1 uncultured Gallionella sp. | reverse complement strand
GCTGGACATTCTGCACCCGGCGCGCCTCATCGCGGCTGTACGTATCACCTGACTTGCTGGCAGCACAACCACCGAGGGCAGTGACCATGCCCAGCAGCAGAAAAAATTTGGTCTGTTTCATAATGGTATCTCCCTAATTCATCTCGAGTCACATCATATCCTGCATCTTCGATTGCCGTATTAGCCACGCTCAAAAAGCTGACAGGTTAGTACATCATCCGACAATAAAGTTCTCCGGCGGTTTGGTCACAAGGGAACCTCTATAAATTTGACACTACCCCACCCAGAGCGGCGGTTCATCCATCGCCGCGATCTGTTCGCGCAATTCCAGAATGCGATCCTGCCAGTAACGCTGGGTATTGAACCATGGAAAGGCGGCGGGAAATGCCGGGTCGTCCCAGCGCCGCGCGATCCATGCGGCGTAATGGATCAGGCGCAGGGTACGCAGCGCTTCGACCAGATGCAATTCGCGCGGGTCGAACTCGCAGAAATCCTCGTAGCCCGCCAGCAGATCGCCGAGTTGCCGGGTCTGCTCGGCGCGCTCGCCGGACAGCAACATCCACAGGTCTTGTATCGCCGGCCCCATGCGGCTGTCGTCGAAGTCTACAAAGTGCGGGCCATCATCGGTCCATAGTACGTTACCGACATGGCAGTCGCCGTGCAGGCGCAAGTTGCGCACCGCCCCGGTATGCTCGAAATAACGCGCCCGTTCGAAGCAGCGCCGCACGCCATCCAGCGCCTGTGCGACCACGCCGCGATAGATCCCGGCCAACTCGTCGGGAATGAAGTTATGCGCCAGCAGGTATGCGCTCGGCTCAATGCCGAAACTCTCAATATCCAGCGTGGGGCGATGCCGGTAAGGCTCCAGCGCGCCGACCGCATGGATGCGTCCGATGAACCGCCCCATCCATTCCAGCGTGTCGCGGTTATCCAGCTCCGGCGCGCGCCCGCCGTGTCTGGCGAATACGGAGAAACGAAAGCCGTTGAAGGCGTGGAGCGTGCGCCCGTTGATTTCCAGCGCGGGCACCACGGGAATCTCACGCTCGGCCAATACCGTGACAAAAGCGTGCTCTTCCAGTATCGCCGCATCCACCCACCGCGCGGGACGGTAGAACTTGGCGACCAGTGGCGGGGCATCCTCCATGCCAACCTGATAGACACGATTTTCGTAACTATTGAGCGCCAGCAAACGGCCATCGCTATGCAGGCCGACGCTGTCCAGTGCATCGAGTACGGTATCTGGAGTGAGTGCGGTAAATGGTTGGGTGTGCATGGGCGGATTGTACGGAAAGCCGCCCTAACAGGGTGTTAAAAAACATAGCGCGAGGCGATCAGGCAAGGCGGGGACTGGCAAAAAAGCGGGGCTTACAGAGAATAAATGAGCATTTTTTGACAGTTTCCAACGCAGCATCATCGCCTCGCAGTAGTTTTTCAACACCCTGCCAATCTTGCTGTGTCACAAAGCGATCAAGGGATGCAGTGCAAGGCAAAATCGGGCGAAAAAGC
>CAZMWC010000463.1:0-1506 GCA_964569805.1 uncultured Gallionella sp. | reverse complement strand
TGCTATCGCGTGCAGGGCACGCTCCTACAAAAAACTCAAAAATCTTGCCACGTTTGGCCGTTCCTCGAAACTTCGCTGCGCTCGTTTGGCCGTTCCTCGAAACTTCGCTGCGCTCGTTTTGACATGATTTAACTCATAAGAGACTAACTTGCCGCCGATGCAAGATTACTGGCGGTAAGTCGCATGGCACTCCACGCAATACTGCATCGTTTTGTTCAATGCGCGCAATGACGCATTCACATTCTTGGTTTTCAATACATCGCCGAGATCGTCGCCGCTTTTGTGGAAAGCGAATCCCAGTTTTTCGAAATCTTTGTTGCCGAACATGCTGCACATGGATTGCATTTCCGCAGTTAATCCAAGCTGGGTATGGGCGACTTGGGAAGCCTCATCAAATTTTTTCTCCGCCATCAAGCCGGTAATGGATTTGATGGCTTCCACATGCCCGCGCATGTTGGACAATTGATGCAGCTTCATTTGCGGCGACAGTCCCAGCGAGATGCGTGTGTCCATCATATCCATTTCATGCTGTTGGTGTTCGTGGTTCATTGCTTCGTCGGCGGCGAGCGTCGCATTTAAGCCGGCGATTCCGATGAATGCTGAAATGACTATCAAAATTCTTTTCATACTTTGGGTCCTTTGTGTGATGAGGTCGGCTGGAGCCGACTTCGTTTGTTTGGATAAATTACACCGCTGCGCAAGTGAAGCCGTGCCCGTTTCCCCCTATCCAACTTTCCCCCGCAAGCGGGAGAAAGGGCAAACGAATCGCTGCGCGAGTTTCATGTTAAACCGGCACCCCGGAATGGAATATGATTGAAATCATATTGGCGAATTGGATTGTCGTTGTGTCAGGGTCAATGTTTGCCCCTGCCGTTGCAGTATGCCTTCCCGTTCCATTTCAGCCAAGGTGCGATACAGCGCCGCATGGCTTGCACCCAGCTCTACAGCCCATCGCAGAATGGGCTGATCCAGTTTCACGCGCCCTTCTATACCGCGATCCACCAAGTAGTGGATGACACGCATGCGCAAACTTTTCAGGCCTAACCGCTCTTGAGCCGCCCGTTGCTGGCGGAGGTTCCGGGACAGCGTGGCGATCCATTCCATGGCGAAATCAGGGTCGTTGGACAAGCAGTGGCGCAGGGCCGCAGCGGGCAATCGCAGGCAGCGCCCGGGGCGGGTGCAGATCGCATCGCAATGGTAGCGGGTGCCGAACAGGCTGGCTTCGGCGAAAAAATCACCTTCACGGGCGCGGTGCAGGACAATCTCGGCACCCTCCGGTGAAAAGCGGGTCAGGCACACTTCTCCATTCAATACGCGATACACCGCATCGGCCCCGTCACCGAAGCGGAAGATACGCTGCCCCTTGCCCATATCCATGGGGTGCGCTGCCAGCCGAAGTGCGTCCGGGAATTGCTCTGTCCAATCTGCTGTCAATGCGGCTCCCCGTTCATTTTTATGGGCACCTCTAAAAATTCAAAGTTGGTAGGATGGGTTGAGCGCAGCGAT
>CAZMWC010000462.1:0-1511 GCA_964569805.1 uncultured Gallionella sp. | reverse complement strand
TATTGGCTAATGACCAATTCGCGTGTATCGGCTATTCGGCCAGCCCTGCCGATAGTGGGCTGGTTTGCCAGGATTCCCGTCTCACTGCGTATGCTGGCAATAACTCGCTGCGCAGCATCTGGATTCTCTTCAGCAATGTAAGCTTTGATCGCACGCAGATCAGCAAGCGCCGCATTAAGCCAGCGCAGCACCATTATTCACCACGTTCGGTAAAAAACGCTTCAACTTCCTTTTCGCTGGCGAACTCGCCACGATCAGCCGCTGCAATTCTTTGTTTTAGCACTTCGACATAATGGCGATCCGCAGCGAGGTATCCGGCAAGCGCTTCGTGAATTATTTCAGATTCTGTCCGTTGAGTTTCTTTAGCCAACAGGTGAAACTGCCGCTGCATGTCTTGCTCTACAACCAGAGACTCAATCATGATTCTCGCTCCTTATATTCAGCTCGCGTAGATGGGCTACTCCGCGTGATCCTCGTAAAATTCGACCGCTTCCCCGAATTCAATTTCTGCTTCGGGGTGAAAATCGAAAGTCATTTTCCGCAGCTATGCCGAATGCGCGCGAACACTTCATCTCCGCTAATCGCAGCCACTTGGCCAGACCTCAATTCACCCAGTCTGCGCCGCGCCACCTCCGCCCAAGCGACGGCATGAGACTCATCCGGTGGATTTAATGTTTGCAGCAAACAATCCACCAAATGTGCGCGCTCTTCCACCGGTAAAGAAATCGCCTCATCCAACAATGCACTCGCTTTCATATCACCCTCCTGATGCTCCCAATAGGGCATCTCTAAAAATCTACATTTCATCCCGTACGGGCGATTCATGAATCGCCCCTACCGCATTGCAGCAAAAATTTCTTGCTTACATATCATACATATGCGGCGCGGCAAAACGAAATCTCAACTCGCGTAGGGCGCATTAGGCGCAGCCGTAATGCGCCGGATGTTTTCCAGATTTCATGCGGCGCAATGCGCTTCGCTTATTGTCGCCCTACCTGCTGCAATAAGCTTTTTGCTGCTATTTAGAGAGCAAAAGGAACCAAGCAAAAGCACGCGTAGGATGGGTTGAACGCAGCGATACCCATCCTACCTTGCTGCCGTTTTTAGTCTCTCACCAGTCAAATGATGTCAAAAAATGACAGCAATTTAAAAGCCGTAGGATGTGGTGAGGCACGAACCGCATCATTTGTCACGCGAGCGATGCGGTTCCTCCGTCACCGCATCCTACCACCCTGTTTTTTTGGTTCCGGCTCGTCCAGCTTAAGTTTATCCAGTTGGTCAAAATAATCGTATTCGCGCAGCATACGCCACATAGTAACCAACGGTAAATGGTAGAAATTGGGGAGAATTTGCCGCATTGTATGCAACGCGGCACTAACCTGACAAAAACTTCAGGCACGTTCGGCAATACGTTCCCCCAACAATCCAGATGGTCTGAACACCAGCACTGCGATCAGCACGAAGAAGGCGAACACATCCTGATAGTTGCTGCCCATGAACCCGCCGGTCAG
>CAZMWC010000461.1:0-1523 GCA_964569805.1 uncultured Gallionella sp. | reverse complement strand
GCGTCACGCCGCCGACCATCTGGGTGCCGTAGGCGATCGCCTGTTCGGAGTGGAAAGTGCCCTGTTTGCCGGTGAACCCCTGGCACAGGACTTTGGTATTTTTATTGACGAGAACGCTCATGGGAGAATCCTTAAAGTTCGTTGTGCTGCATTTGTAGGTGCGAATTTATTCGCACGAACAACTGATTAAGTGCGAATGAATTCGCACCTACAAAACCATTGGCTACGGTATTCGGATTCAATCAGGCCGCCGCAGCCACGGCGCGCTTGGCCGCATCGGTCATGTCGCTGGCGGAGATGACGCCGACGCCGCTCTCTGCGAGCATCTTCTGTCCCAGTTCGACGTTGGTGCCTTCGAGGCGCACGATCACCGGCACTTTGACGCCGACGTCCTTGACCGCGGCGATGATGCCGGAGGCGATGATGTCGCAGCGCATGATGCCGCCGAAGATGTTAACCAGCACCGCTTTGACGTTGCTGTCGGACAGGATGATCTTGAACGCCTTGGCCACCACTTCCGCCGTGGCGCCGCCGCCGACGTCGAGGAAGTTGGCGGGCTGGCCGCCGTGTAGCTTGACCAGGTCCATGGTCGCCATCGCGAGGCCGGCGCCGTTGACCATGCAGCCGATGTTGCCGGACAGCGCGATGTAGCTGATTTCGCATTCTTTCGCGGCGACTTCTTTCGGGTCGATCTGGCTGTTGTCGTTCATCGCGGCCAGGTACTTGTGGCGGAACACCGCGTTGTCGTCCACGCCAATCTTGCAGTCGAGCGCCACGAGGTTGCCGGTGGCGGTGACGATCAGCGGGTTGATCTCGGCCATCGCCAGATCGTTCTCCATGAACAGCTTGTACAGTCCCTTGGCCAGCTTGCCGAACTCGGCGATCTGCGCGCCTTCCAGCTTGAGGCCGAACGCCAGCGCGCGGCACTGGAAGTCTTGCAGCCCGAGCAACGGGTCGCAGAATTCCTTGAGGATTTTTTCTGGGGAGTGTTCGGCGACTTCTTCGATCTCCATACCGCCTTCGCTCGACGCAACCAGCGCGACGCGCTCGGACTCGCGATCCACCGTCAGGCTGATGTACAGCTCGCGCGCGATCGGCAATGTCTCTTCGATCAGCAGGCGCGATACCAGTTGGCCTTCCGGCGCGTTCTGGTAGGTCACCAGCGTCGTGCCGAGCAGTGCATTGACCGCGTCCTTGGCAGCATCGCGCGAACGCACCAGCTTCACCCCGCCGGCCTTGCCGCGACCGCCGGCATGGATCTGCGCCTTGACCACCCAGGCGTCGCCGCCCAGTTCCGTTATCGCGCCTTCCAATTGGGAAGCGCTGTCTATCGCCGCGCCGCGCGGCGTGGCGATGCCATATTTGCGCAACACCTGCTTGGCCTGATATTCATGCAAGTTCATGGGTAGTTCCTAAAGTTGTTGTCGATTGATGATTCATTAAGCTCGTAGCCTTCGTAGGGTGGGCACGTTTTTTGTGCCCACGCGGATAAACGGTGGGCACAAAAAACGTGCCCACCCTAC
>CAZMWC010000460.1:0-1527 GCA_964569805.1 uncultured Gallionella sp. | reverse complement strand
CACCATCGCCAACTGGCAGGTTCATTCGAATACGGGAGGCGGTTCTGTTTCATATCAAGCGTGTTTGATAAGCGGTAACGCGGCGGAAAGATTGGCGATCACCGCATCCGTATCCAACGCCTCCGCCGGCTCGCCGTGATTGTAACCGTAGGGCACGCAGAACACCGGGCACCCGGCGGCACGAGCGGCGAGAGTATCGTTCAGCGAATCGCCGATCAATAGCAATTGCTCGACCGGCACGCCAAAGAATTCTGCCACATGCAATAGCGGTAACGGGTGCGGTTTCTTTTCCGGCAGCGTGTCGCCGGACAGCACGATCTCGAAATATTTTGCCAGCCCTGCGCCTTCGAGAAGCGGCCCGGTGAAACGCGCCGCCTTGTTGGTGATGCAGCCCATGCGAAAACCTTCTGCACGCATGGCTTCCAGCCCTTCGATCACGCCGTCGTACGGCTGGCTGCCCAGCAACAACTCGGCGTAATGCTTTTCAAAAATCGGCATGGCATGTTCATACAGCGCGGCATCCGGGGTGGCATGCATCTCGCCGGTCAACGCGCGCTTCACCAGCCACGAGATACCGTTGCCGATATAGCTCGACAGCAATTCCTGCGACACCGGCGTGTAGCCTATGTCGCGCAACATGCAATTGGCCGCCGCACAAAGCTCCGGTGCGGTGTGCAACAACGTGCCATCCAGATCGATGACGATGGCTCGCACACTGACAGGCGTGAAAAATCTTTTGATGGGCGATGCTGGCTGTTGCATGATTGGCTCTTAATGCCCGGTTGCCTTGGGTTTCACGGACGCTTCAGGCTTGGCTGCGGCTGGCTTTGCATTCTTGGATTCGGCTGTTTTTTCAGAAGGTTTTCCGGTCTCGGCTTTAGGTTTTCCGGCTTCGGTCTTATTTTCTGCTCCCGCAACAACCGGTTGGCCGGGCGCTTCTATCGGCCTGGCTGGTTGCTTGCCCATGCTGGGATCGATTAGTTGCCCATCGATATCCTTGTTGGCCGCCTTCCAACCGGCCAATAGCGAAGTCGGGCTATGCGTTTCGTTTTCCTTCATGCAATCTTCCGGTGCCTTGAGCGAGACGCGGCAGGCGTAGCCGATTGCTTCGGCATCGAAGATTTTTTGTTGATCCGCACCGGTGATCCGGTCGCAACCAACCAGCGCAAGCGCGGTTAACAGCAACATGGACAGTTCGGCGCGCATCGCGTTACACCTTGGCGAGCTCGGCACGCAGCGCGGCGATTACGCTGTCGTAGCGATGCGGGTCGCTGTCCTTGCCGGCGTTGAAAACGGCGGAGCCAGCCACGAACGTATCCACGCCTGCCGCAGCCACTTCGCGGATATTCGCCGGACCTACGCCGCCGTCGATTTCAAGACGGCAGTTATAGCCGCCCGCATCTATCAGCGCGCGCACCTTGCGCGCCTTGTCCAGCACATGAGGAATGAATTTCTGTCCACCGAAACCGGGATTCACCGACATCAGCAGCACCATGTCCAGCTTGGGCAGCGTGTATTCCAGCACAT
>CAZMWC010000459.1:0-1534 GCA_964569805.1 uncultured Gallionella sp. | reverse complement strand
CGCACAAGATGGGCGGTGATTGCCTGAACTACGGCTGCGTGCCGAGCAAGGCGCTGATCAGGAGCGCGAAACTGGCGCAGCAGATGCGCCACGGCGAGCGCTACGGGCTGAATGCGAATCCGCCCGACTTCAGTTTTCGCAAGGTAATGGCGCGCGTGCATGAAGTGATCCGCACCGTTGCGCCGCACGACAGCGTGGAGCGTTACACCGGCCTAGGCGTGGAAGTGTTGCAGGGCCATGCGCGCATCACCGACCCGTGGACGGTCGAGATCAAACTCAACGACGGCACGACGCAGACGCTGACCACGCGCAGCATAGTTATCGCTACCGGCGCGCGTCCGTTCGTGCCGCCGCTGCCGGGGCTGGAGGAGGTGGGCTACGTCACCAGCGATACCCTGTGGGATAAATTCGCGAAACTGGATGAAGCCCCAAAACGGCTGGTGGTGCTGGGCGGCGGCCCGATCGGCTGCGAGCTGGCGCAGAGTTTTGCACGGCTCGGTTCGGGCGTGATCCAGATCGAGATGGCCCCGCGCATCATGATCCGCGAAGACGAAGAGGTCTCGGAACTGGCGCGCGCCGCGCTCACCGCCGACGGCGTGGAAGTGTTGACCGGCCACAAGGCGGTGCGCTGCGAAAAAGAGGGCGAGCGCAAATTCATCGTGGCCGAGCATGACGGCCAGACCCGCCGCATCGAATTCGACGCGCTGATCTGCGCGGTCGGGCGCAGCGCGCGGCTGAAGGGATTCGGTCTGGAGGAGCTGGGCATCCCGACCCAGCGCACCGTCACCACCAACGACTATCTGGAGACGCTGTACCCGAACATCTATGCCGCGGGCGACGTGGCCGGGCCGTACCAGTTCACCCACACCGCCTCGCATCAGGCCTGGTATGCGGCGGTGAACGCGCTGTTCGGCGATTTCAAGCGCTTCAAGGTGGACTATTCCGTCATCCCCTGGTCCACCTTCATCGACCCGGAAGTGGCGCGCGTCGGCCTCAACGAGCAGGAAGCGAAAGAAAAAGGCATCGCCTACGAAGTGGTGAAATTCAACAACGAAGAACTGGACCGCGCCATCGCCGACGGCACCGCGCACGGCTTCGTTAAAGTGCTGACCGTGCCGGGCAAGGACAGGATACTGGGCGTGACTATCGTCGGCGAACACGCGGGCGATTTGCTGGCGGAATTCGTGCTGGCGATGAAACACGGGCTGGGGCTGAACAAGATACTCGGCACGATCCACATCTATCCGACCTTGGCGGAGGCGAACAAATACGCCGCCGGAGAATGGAAGCGCGCTCATGCGCCGCAAAAACTGCTGGTATGGCTGGAGCGTTTTCATGCGTGGCGGCGCGGGTGAGGCGAGTATGGAAATGCGATTTACTACTCTGGGCTGATGGGAGGTTTCGCGATGATTCCCGGAAAACCATTGGATACAAACCCCCTCCAACTCCCCCTTGTCAGGGGGAGAGCGAAACCCGCTCCTCCCCTGACAAGGGGAGGTTGGGAGGGGTTTAAGGCGGGCAATGCACCCCCTGC
>CAZMWC010000458.1:0-1548 GCA_964569805.1 uncultured Gallionella sp. | reverse complement strand
GAAAAATAATTCGCGAAGATGAAAGCGGGAATTACCATCCGTGGGAAGACCGCTCTTTCCGCATGGGCATGGCCTATTTCATTCTTTCCGAGCTCGCATTCTTCGGTGCATTTTTGCTGGCGCTGATGTATGTGCGTATTTTTTCTTTGCCCGAGCTGTCATCCATGGACACGCATTTCACTCTGTGGCCGGATTTTAAGGGCGCATGGCCGTCGGGTGGCCCGAAGTCGCAGGCATTTACTCCCTTGGGGGCATGGGGGCTTCCCGCAGTCAACTCGATCCTTATACTGACATCGACCATTTCGCTGATTTGGGCACGTAAGGGGCTCCTGGCTGCCAATCGTGGCCGGATGATCGCAGGCTTGGCGATCACACTTATTCTGGGCGTGGCATTCCTGTTTCAACAGGCGATGGAGTACCGTCATGCTGCCGAGCTTGGTGTCACACTTGCCAGCGGCGTTTATGGCACGCATTTTTACATGCTGACCGGGGTACACGGTGTGCACATGCTGGTGGGGATTATCATGCTGATGGCGCTGCTGCTGCGCGCTTTTCACGGGCGCTTCAAGGCCGAAAGCCGTGTGGGGCTGGATATTGTGACGTGGTATTGGAATTTTGCGGTGGTGGTTCCCGGGTTGCTGGTATTTGTTTATTTTTACTGGTTGTGACCAGTTTTGCGGCAGTGAATTTGTAACCCTCCACGATCGCTGCGTACCATTTTCTACTGGCTGCGTACTGAAATATCCATCAGCCTGTTTCGCCGGTTTGGCAAACAGCTATCAGTTCGGCGTAATCATTGATGGCTGGCAAACATTTTATGCCCTGACAGACCCAGGCGCTGGCCCCTTGCGACAAAGGCTTCGCCAGCGTCTCCGGCAAGCGGTCAAGCTCGCCTTCGAGCGCCAGGATTAGCGTGCCGGGCCAATAGTGTTGCAACAGTTGCCGGTGCCATGTTGCGCTTGCCCCCGGCGCGCCGCGCAGGATGACGATTTGCGGCGGCGTGAGATATTCCTGCAACGCTATCAGCATGCTCATGAAGCCTGTCGGTTGCCGTGCGAGCGCCGGGTAATAAAGCGCCAGTGCGCGCTCGGCGGCTTCGAGGTAACGCGCTTCTCCCAGCAGGTGGCCGAGACGCTGCAAGGCGAATGCCGCGATGCCATTGCCGGATGGCGTGGCATTGTCATGGCCGGGCTTGGGGCGATGTATGAGTTTTTCGTGATCGTGGCTGGTAAAGAAAAACCCGCCCGCCGGCGTATCCTCAAATTGCTCCAGCAACACATCGGCGAGCGCGCGGGCAAATTCCAGATCAACCGGGCGGAACTCCGCTTGCAGCAATTCCAGCAGGGCATCGAGCAGAAAGGCATAGTCATCCAGATAGGCATTCAAGTGCGCCTTGCCATCCTTGCAGGTCGCCAGCAGGCGCCCGTTCCGCCACATCGCGGCACGGATGAAGTCTGTCGCGTGCTGCGCCGAAACTACCCATGTTGGTTCGTCCAGTATCCTGCCTGCGTGTGCCATGCCTTTAATCATCAGCGCATTCCAGCTGAC
>CAZMWC010000457.1:0-1551 GCA_964569805.1 uncultured Gallionella sp. | reverse complement strand
CCGCGCATTATACCGGTAACGCGCCAAATGACAAACCCCGCCGAAGCGGGGTTTGTGGGGTTGCAGCGAAATGAACGTCTGAAGCAAGCAGAAGTTACATCATACCTTCCATGCCGCCCATACCACCCATGCCGCCACCCATGCCTGCGGCAGGCTTGTCTTCCGGCAGTTCGGCCACCATGCAGGCGGTGGTCAACATCAGGCCGGCGATGGAGGAAGCGTTCTGCAATGCGGTGCGGGTCACCTTGGTCGGATCGACTACGCCCATCGCGAGCATGTCGCCATATTCGCCGGAGGCCGCGTTGTAACCGTAGCTGCCCTTGCCTTCCAGTACCTTGTTGACGACCACGGATGGTTCGTCACCGGCATTGGAAACAATGGCGCGCAGGGGAGATTCCAGCGCACGCAGCACGATGGTGATGCCGGCGTCCTGGTCGTGGTTATCACCCTTGAGCTTGGCAACCGCAACCTTGGCACGCAGCAGTGCCACGCCGCCGCCGGGGACGATGCCTTCTTCCCAGGCCGCACGGGTCGCGTGCAGTGCGTCTTCGATACGCGCTTTCTTTTCTTTCATCTCGACTTCGGTGGCCGCGCCAACCTTGATGACTGCCACGCCGCCGGACAGCTTGGCCATGCGCTCTTGCAGCTTTTCCTTGTCGTAGTCGCTGGTGGATTCTTCGACCTGCTTCTTGATTTGGCCCGTGCGCGACATAATCGCATCATGTTTGCCTGCGCCGTCGATGATGGTGGTGTTTTCCTTGTTGACTTCGATGCGCTTGGCTTGACCCAGCTCGGCCAACGTTGCTTTCTCCAGCGTCAACCCGACTTCCTCGGCGATCACGGTGCCGCCGGTCAGGATGGCGATGTCTTCCAGCATGGCCTTGCGGCGGTCGCCGAAGCCCGGAGCCTTGACTGCAACAGTCTTCAGGATGCCGCGGATGTTGTTCACCACCAGTGTAGCCAGCGCTTCGCCGTCCACATCTTCGGCGACGATCAACAGCGGACGGCCGGCCTTGGCGACTTGTTCCAGTACGGGCAGCAGGTCGCGGATGTTGGAGATCTTCTTGTCGTGCAGCAGGATGTAGGGGTTCTCCATCGCCGCAATCTGTTTGTCGGGATTGTTGATGAAGTAGGGGGACAAATAACCGCGGTCAAACTGCATGCCTTCGACCACTTCGAGCTCGTTGTCGAGAGACTTGCCGTCTTCGACGGTGATGACGCCTTCCTTGCCGACTTTGTCCATCGCGTCAGCGATGATCTTGCCGATGTTGGCGTCAGAGTTGGCGGAGATCGAGCCAACCTGGGCGATTTCGGTGGACGTGGTGCAAGGCTTGGACAGCTTCTTCAGCTCTTCCACGGTGGCGATGACCGCCTTGTCGATGCCGCGCTTCAGATCCATCGGGTTCATGCCGGCGGCAACGAACTTCATGCCTTCCTGAACGATGGATTGTGCCAGCACGGTCGCAGTGGTGGTGCCGTCGCCGGCCACATCGGAAGTCTTGGAAGCGACTTCCTTGACCATCTGCGCGCCCATATTTTCGAATTTATCCT
>CAZMWC010000456.1:0-1556 GCA_964569805.1 uncultured Gallionella sp. | reverse complement strand
CCGGCTGCTCCAGCGGCCAGGAACTCTACAGCATTGCGATCATGCTGCATGAAGCATTGCCGGACCTGGAAAGCTGGACCCTGCACCTGCTTGGCACGGACATCAATACGGACGGGCTATCCAGGGCGATACGCGGCGAATATGGGGAATGGTCGTTCCGCGCAACCAATGAGAATATCCGCCGGGAATATTTCATCCATAAGAGCCATAGCCAGTACAAGATCAAGCCGCAGTTTCGCAGCATGGCCAAGTTCTCCTTCCTGAACCTGGCCGATGACAGCTACCCGTCCATCATGACGGAAACCCATGCGATGGACCTGATCCTGTGCCGCAATGTGTTTATTTATTTCGATGGCAGCATGACCATAAACGTGCTGAAGAAATTCACCAACTGCCTTGTTCCGGAGGGGCGGTTGCTACTGGGAGCTTCCGATATGATGCCAACCTCTGTTGACGGACTTGAATTCAGTGAATGGGGCGGCATGTTTTATTACCGGCGCGCGCGTGAAAAATATCCGCAGCCATTGATAAAGGCGCCCTGGAAGCCGCAGGCCATTACGCCTCCAGCTACACCTCCAACGCCGCAACCGGCCGTGGTCGAAAGAGAGGAAAAGCTGCTGCCTGCGACCGCCGTGCCGGAGCCGGAGAGTATGGATGCGCAGATCAGGGAGCTGCTGCATGAAGAGCGCTGGAATGAGGCGATGGCCGCCATTACCCAATACATGGATATCCATGGCGAGACCCCGGCCATGTTGCAGCACCGGGCAAAGGTATTGTCCAATCGCGGTGAATCCCTGCAGGCGGTACAACTGTGCCGGCGCAGCATCGAGCTCGACCCGCTCAATCATCATACCTACCTGATCATGGCGCTGGCGTTGCTGGAACTGAACCGCATGCAGGAAGCCGAGTCGGCGTTACGCAAGGTGATCTATCTCAACCGCGACTTTATCGAGGCGCATTTCCACCTCGCATTGCTGCAGCTTCGCCTCGGCAAGGTGAAATCAGGCTTGAAGAGCCTGGAGAACGCGCTCAGCGTCGCGGAGCAGGTTGATCCGGAACGCGAACTCCATCATGCCGTCGGAATGACCGTAGGCCGCTTTGCCGAGGTTGTCAGAAACGAAATCCTGGTTTATGACCGGCATCACGGCGCCAGAAGCGCCGGACATTGAGGTGATAAATGGCGACCAGAAAGAACAATAAGGATATGGGAGCGGGAGCTAGTCTGTTTGCCCTCCTGCCGCACGAAGGCAAGGCGGGGGCTACCCTGCGGGAACGCGCCGGATTCTGGGCGCTTCCCAGAGAAGTTGTCAGCGAAGCAAGGCGCGAGCTTTATGTGCACTTCCGGCTGGGCGAAGCGGGGCAATTCGGATTCCCCTATCGCCAGGTGGAAGAAATCCTGCCTGCCGGCAATCTGGCGAAGGTTCCCTGCACACCGGAATTCATCGCCGGCGTGGTCAATCAGCGCGGTAATTTTCTGACCGTGATCGACCTGAAACATTTTTTTCAGACAGCGGAGGCGGCGTATCCGGAAACGGCGAGCATCATCGTGACAAATG
>CAZMWC010000455.1:0-1561 GCA_964569805.1 uncultured Gallionella sp. | reverse complement strand
CTTGCTGCACGTAACGTAGAAATCTCCGATCCTTGATCGCGGGGGATGTCCCCGATCAGATCAAGGAGACGGAGATGAAGACGTTACGTGAGCAGATGAACGATGCGATGATCCTGCGCGGGTTTGCGGCGCGCACACAGGAATCTTACCTGGCGGCGGTGAGATCACTCGCGAAGTATTACCGCCGTTCGCCGGATTCGCTGACGGCGGAAGAGGTGGAGTCCTACCACTTGCATCTGATCGTCGAGCGCAAACTCGCCTACTCCAGCGTGAACCAGTCGGCCAGCGCCTGCCGCTTCCTGTTCGACAAGGTGCTGAAACGTCCGCAAGCCCGCTTCGACATTCCGATGGCGAAGGTGCCCAAGTCGCTCCCGTGCGTGTTGTCGCGGGACGAAGTTGGCCGCCTGCTCGCGGCGGCCCCCAACCCGGCTACAACCACGGGGTCAGGTCTTGCATTATGACATTCGCACACAACCACGGGGTCAGGTCTTGCCTTTTGCTCGACTTGCATCATGCCTCAGCCCTGCTGGCTCTGACATGGCAAAAGGCAAGACCTGAACTCCTGCCCTGATGCCAGCGCAGCGTCAGCGTGTCTTCCGAAAAAGGGTACAATATTCGACATGAACAATATCTCTATTGCCGACATTCTTGAGCTTCCGGTACAGGAGCGCATTCGTCTCGTTGAGCTTATCTGGGACAGCGTTGCCGCAGTGCCTGAAGCCGTGGAGATCTCGCCCGCGCTCAAGGCTGAACTCGAAGCGCGCTTGGTGGAGTTCGAGGCAAACCCGGAAGCTGGTTATTCCTGGGATCAGGTGAAAGCAAGCCTTAAAGATGGCTCATGGCGTACCGCCTGAAATTCTCTACACGGGCGTTGCGTGAAACTGGCAAAGCTCAAGAGTGGTACGAATTACAGAGTTCCGGCCTCGGTGAAGAATTTATTGCCGCAATGGAGTTGCAGCTAAAACGGCTAGAGCAAGCACCTCTGCTTTATGCCGAGGTAATTCCAAATATGCGCCGCGCTTTTCTTCCCTGATTCCCTTACGGTTTGTTTTATGCAGTGCGGGGAAATCTCATACATATTTTGGCTGTGTTACATGATGCCCGCAATCCGAATCGTTGGCCAAAAAGCCGCTAACCCGACATTCAACTCGGACGCTCCGCCAATAAGCGTGGCGCAGCGCCGATGACCTCCACGTTGGGCCTCAGCAGTTGCTTATTGAAGGGCGTGGATTGATAATCACACCTCCCTTACGCTTTTGGAGTAAGCCATGAAAGTTTATTCAGCAGTAATTGAACGGTGCCCACAAACTGGCTTGTTCGTTGGTTTTGTTCCCGGATTTCCCGGTGCCCACTCACAGGGGGATACGTTGGATGAGGTCAATCACAACCTGCACGACGTTATTACAATGCTTCTGGAAGACGGAGAACCTGTGCTGGAGTCAGAGTTCGTTGGAGTTCAAAACGTCGCTGTCGCTTGAGTTATGGGCAATATTCCCGTACTCAAACCCAATGAGGTCATCGCTATTCTCAACAGGCTTGGCTTCTCCGAAGTTCGCCAGCG
>CAZMWC010000454.1:781-1564 GCA_964569805.1 uncultured Gallionella sp. | reverse complement strand
CCGAGGCTGGAAATGGTGAAACAGCCGCCCTGCATCTCGACGGCCGTCAGCTTCTTGTCGCGCGCCCGCACGCTGGTTTCACCAAGTTCCCTGGCAAGCTGCACGATGCCTTTCTGGTTCACGTCGCGCAGCACCGGCACCACCAGCCCATCCGGCGTATCCACCGCCACGCCGATGTGGAAATATTTTTTCAATATCAGGTTTTCGCCACTGGCATCCAGCGAAGCGTTAAAGGCCGGGAATTGCTGCAATGCCTCCACTACTGCTCGGAGCAAAAAAGCCAGCGGAGTGATCTTGATACCCTGCGCGGCGTATTCGGCTCCGAGTTGCTTGCGGAAGACTTCCATTTCAGTGATGTCTGCTTCTTCGAATTGCGTGATATGCGGGATGCTCACCCAATTGCGATGCAGATTCGCCCCGGAGATTTTCTGGATACGCGACAGCGGTTTGATTTCGATCGGGCCGAATTGGGCAAAATCAATCGCGGGCATTTCCAGAACCCTTAAGCCGCCGCTTGCCGCACTGCGGGGTTGCACCAGCGCAGCTTTGACGAAGTTCTGCACATCGTCCTTGGTAACGCGCCCCTTCGCGCCGCTGCCTTTAACTTGAGTAAGATCTACGCCGAGTTCGCGCGCGAAACGGCGGATTGCGGGGCTAGCGTGCGCTTTGGGCTGCTGTGATGCCTCCATGTTTTGAAGAGGCGGTTGGGCAGTATCTTGTAATGGTGGCAACGTCTTCTGTAGGAGCGGGCCATGCCCGCGATCAAGCTGTTCGCGGGCATGG
>CAZMWC010000454.1:0-771 GCA_964569805.1 uncultured Gallionella sp. | reverse complement strand
CCCGCTCCTACAGACGATGCCGCCTCGTCATTGTTTTTCAAGATTTGCGGCGCTACGCCGGATATAGCGGCAGTGGGTACGTCCGGCGTAGCGCCGCTTTCCAGCAACAAAATCAACGAGCCTTGCGACACCCTGTCGCCAGCCTTGACCTTTATCTCCTTGATCACGCCCGCGAAGGGTGCCGGTACGTCCATCGCCGCCTTGTCGGTTTCCAGCGTGATCAGGCCGTCTTCCGCCTTGACCGTATCGCCCGCTTTGACCAGCACCTCGATGACATTCACGTCCTTGAAGTTGCCGATGTCCGGCACCAACACCTGTTTGATTCCTGGCCTGAGATTTGTCGAAGGATCTGCCACGTCGCGCTCCCTTAAACCGTTACCGGATTGGGTTTGTCGGGATTGATGCCGTAAAGCTTGATTGCTTTGCTGACTTCGCCAGCCTTGATTGCACCTTCATCGGCCAACGCCTTCAATGCGGCAACCGTGATATAGAAACGATCCACTTCGAAGAAGCGACGCAGCTTCTTGCGCGTATCGGAGCGACCGAAACCGTCCGTGCCCAACACTTTATAGCGCCCCGGAACGTACGGGCGTATCTGATCCGCATAGCTCTTGATGTAATCGGTCGCCGCAATTACCGGGCCGCTGTGCCCAAGCAGGCATTGCTCGACATAGCTTGCGCGCCGCCCAGCCTCGGGGTGCAGCATGTTCCAGCGTTCGCAGTCCAGCCCTTCGCGGCGCAGCTCGTTGAAACTGGTCACGCTCCAGATGT
>CAZMWC010000453.1:0-1565 GCA_964569805.1 uncultured Gallionella sp. | reverse complement strand
CGGAAGAAGCGCAGCTCAAATTCGGCTTTCTGCTCGATGCGCTGCAATACGGCGCGCCGCCGCACGGCGGGCTGGCGTTCGGCCTGGATCGCATCGTCACCATGATGACCGGCTCGGAATCCATCCGCGACGTGATCGCCTTCCCCAAGACCCAGCGCGCGCAATGTCTGCTGACCCATGCGCCGAGTCCGGTGGATGAACGCCAGTTGCGCGATTTGCACATCCATTTGCGCAAGCAGGTGCAGGCCTCGGTGGAAGTCGCCAAGGAATAAGGTTAAGCAGGATGGGTTGAGCGCAGCGATACCCATCATTTCTCGATATTGACGATGGGTATCGCTGCGCTCAACCCATCCTACCTTGTGAATTTGTGACTGAATAAGGGTTGATGATGTTGCGTTCCCTGCGGTTTGAATGGATGCTGCTGGCAGTGCTGTTGTGGATGCCGCCCGCACAGGCCGGGCAACATGAACAGTTGCCAGCCATTGCGGCAACCGAGCTGTCGACCGAGGCGCGCGACACGTTGCAGCTCATCAAGCGAGGCGGCCCTTTCGCCTATGATCGCGATGGCGTGGTGTTCAAGAATTATGAGCGAATGTTGCCGCAGCAACCGCGCGGCTACTATCATGAGTACACGGTAAAAACGCCAGGTGCGCGCAATCGCGGGGCGCGGCGTATCGTGTGCGGGCCGTTGCCGGAATGTTATTACAGCACCGACCATTACCAGACCTTTAAACGCATTTTGGAGTAGCCATGAATTCACTGGCACAACAACTGAACGACCCGGCAGCAGCAGGAAGCTATACATTGAGCTGCGAAGCGGACGAGCTGCGTGCCGCAGCCAATGATGCAAACTTCGCGCTGTTTGATGCCGACCTCAAGGGCATCAAGGGCAAACAAAATCTGCTCGATGCGCTGGCGCGCACCGCCAATTTCCCACCTGAATTCGGCGCAAACTGGGATGCGCTAGCGGATGCGCTGTGCGATTTGTCATGGCATGGCGAGACACACGGTTACATATTGCTGCTGCACAATGTCAGCAATACCTTTGGTCTGTCCGCCAACGACCGCGAGATCGCGCAGGACATCTTCGCCGACACGACGGTGTATTGGCGGCAGCGCGGCAAACCGTTCTGGGTATTTTTCTCCTAAAGCATGACACACCACAAACAGCCGGTCTCGGTGCTGGTGGTGATCCACACCGCCGCTCTCGATGTGCTGTTGCTGGAACGTGCCGACCATCCGGGCTATTGGCAGTCGGTGACGGGCAGCCGCGACGGCGATGAATCATTGCACGAGACAGCGGTCCGTGAGGTATACGAGGAGACCGGGCTGGATGCAAGTCTATACGCGTTGAAGGACTGGCAGCTGCAGAACATCTATGACATCTATCCGCACTGGCGACATCGCTACCCGCCCGGCATCACGCGCAATACCGAACACGTGTTCAGCCTGCAACTGCCGCATCCCGTGGCTGTCCGACTCGCGCCGCGCGAGCACTTGAACTTTGAATGGTTGGCATGGCAGGATGCGGCAGACAAGGTTTTTTCACCGAGCAATCGCGCGGC
>CAZMWC010000452.1:0-1566 GCA_964569805.1 uncultured Gallionella sp. | reverse complement strand
AGGCTCCCTAAACCTAAAAACCGCAGTTGATGATGAATGCTGTGCTTATCCACGATGCTGCGTTGCTCTTGTAGGTGCGAATTCGTTCGCACGCATAACGGATGGTGTGCGAATGAATTCGCACCTACATACCCCTCAACTGCGTTTTTCAGGATGAATAGTCGTGCGTCGCCATGCACTACGCTGCGACATCCACGCTCCAGTGCGGCGGCAGCCTGTCCAGGTCATCCGGCTCGTCCACGTCGTGCAGCATAGCCCCGACATGCAGCGTCCGGCCCAATTGGCCGAGGCGCGCGATGGTGAGGCTGGCCACCTCGTCGGTGCTCCAGGGAATGTCGTTGAACAGCAACGGGCTGAAGCGGGTCAGGCCGAGCAGCGCATAACCGCCGTCCGCAGTGCAATGGATCACCGCTTCGTGGTCGCCCAGCATTTGTCCAGCCCGATGCAGCAATTCCGCCGACATTTCCACGCAGTCCGTGCCGATCAGCAGCACGCACTCGCCCTGTTCGATCGCGCGCTGCGCCGCGCGTGCCATGCGCGCGCCGAGGTTGCCTTCGCCCTGATCAGATGTTGCGATACCGACGGGCAACGTTATCGCGCGCCATGCCGCATCGTTCAGCGCTGGTGTCGCGCACAACTCCACCGTGCCGATGTCTGCCGCGAGCGCCTCATTCAGCGTATGCAGCAACATCCGTCGCGCCAGATCAGCCGCGCCCTGCGCTCCCAGCACGGGAATCAGGCGCGTCTTGGCGAAGCACGGTTCGGGCGCTTTGGCGAAGATGATGATGCGCGTTGGCCTCATCGGTAGCGCCCCGCCAGCCCCGCCGCATCCGCCCCGCGCCAATACGCCCAGCGCAAACGCCACATGAGGAAGATGGTGCGCCACACACCGCGCGTTTCCCAGCGCCTGCCGGAGGTGTTGACGCAGTGCGCGATGCAGGCCGGGCGCGAGAGTTGTTTCAGGCGCTTGCTCAATTCGATGTCTTCCATCAGCGGTTGGTCTGGATAACCCTGCACGCGCTCGAACACCTCGCGACGCAAGAACATCGCCTGATCGCCGGTGGCAATGCCGGAGAAGCGCGAGCGCCAGTTCATCAGTTGCGCGATCACGCGCAGCATGAAAGCCCGTCCCGCGATGCGCACATCGAAACGCCCCCAGCAGTGCCTCCCATCCGCCAGCGCCTGTGCGATATGCTGCGCCGCGCCTTGCGGCAGGCGCGTGTCGGCATGCAGGAACAGCAGCGCCTCGCCGGTGGCGCGCGCAGCGCCCGCGTTCATCTGGCGCGCCCGCCCGCGCGCCGCGTTCACCACGATGAACCCCGCCGCTTCGGCCAGTGAGGCCGAGCCGTCCGTGCTGCCGCCGTCGGCGAACACGATCTCGCAATCGGCGCGTTGCAAGGGCGATAGATGCGCGCACAGTTCCGGCAACTGCGCCGCCTCGTTGAGCATGGGGATGATGATGGAAAGTTTCATGTCAGCCAAGCCTCCACACATGGAAGCATTCCATTTATCCCAGATTGTCCATTAGAAATAATTGCCCCCTCATTCATGCCCGAACCGATGCAG
>CAZMWC010000451.1:0-1577 GCA_964569805.1 uncultured Gallionella sp. | reverse complement strand
TGCATGGGGAGGGCGTTCCGGTGGTGGATATAGCCGCATGCCTGAACCTGGGGCGACGCCAGCACTACGATCTTGAGACAGGCATACTATTGTGCGATTCCGGGGGGAAACGGGGCGGCCTGATTGTTGATGAAGTCCTGGGCATTGCGACAGTCCGTGAGTCGGTGCCGCAGATGGAATCGCTATTCCATGAGGCGCTCCCGCTGTTCAGCGCCGCCATACCCGCCAAAGGCGGCCTGTCGCTGGAGCTGGATCTGGAGCATGTGCTCGATATTGACCTGGCGAGTCTGGCGGTTGGGCAGCCGCTGGTTGCGGCAACCCATTGACACCCGGAAACATGCACTCCCGGCAGAAAAAGGATTTTCCTGTCAGCGTGCTGTGTGAAGAGGCATTATGCCGCCATATCCGGGGGCGCACCGGTATTGTCATTCAGGATCATCAACTGGAGAATCTGCGGGCGACGGTCGGCGAGATATGCGATAAATTCGGTTACGCAAGCTGTGAGGAATTTCTTGATTCCCTGCAGCAGTGTGACCAATATGTAGCGGAGCTGGAATGGCTTATTTCGAGAATCACCGTCGGGGAGACCTATTTTTTCCGCGACCAGTCGCAAATGGATTATCTGCGACAGATATGGTTGCCGGAGGTCATCAACCGCAAAAGAGAAAACGGGGAGAAAACATTGCGTATCTGGAGTGCCGGCTGCTCCAGCGGCCAGGAACTCTACAGCATTGCGATCCTGCTGCATAAAGCATTGCCGGACCTGGAAAGCTGGACCCTGCATCTGCTTGGCACGGACATCAATACGGACGGGCTGTCCCGGGCGATACGCGGCGAATATGGGGAATGGTCGTTCCGCGCAACCAATGAGGATATCCGCCGGCAACACTTCATCCAGAAAGGCCATAGCCAATATAAAATCAAGCCGGAGTTCCGCAGCATGGCCAAGTTCTCCTTCCTGAACCTGGCCGATGACAGCTACCCGTCCATCATGACGGAAACCCATGCGATGGACCTGATCCTGTGCCGCAATGTGTTTATTTATTTCGATGGCAGCATGACCATAAACGTGCTGAAGAAATTCACCAACTGCCTTGTTCCTGATGGGCGGTTGCTACTGGGAGCTTCCGATATGATGCCAACATCTGTGGACGGACTTGAATTCAGCGAATGGGGCGGCATGCTCTATTATCGGCGCGCGGATGAAAAATATCCGCCGCAGCCATTGATAAAGGCGCCGTGGAAGCCGCAGGCCATTACGCCTCCGGCCACACCTTCAACGCCGCAGCCGGCCGTGATCGGAAGAGAGGAAAAGCTGCAGCCGGCGCCAGTTTTGGCGCCACCGGCCATGCCGGAGCCGGAGAGTATGGATGCACGGATCAGGGAGCTGCTGCACGAAGAACGCTGGAATGAGGCGATGGCCGCCATTACCCAGTACATGGATATCCATGGCGAGAACCCAGCCATGTTGCAGCATCAGGCGAAGGTATTGTCCAATCGCGGTGAATCCCTGCAGGCGGTGCAACTGTGCCGGCGCAGCATCGAGCTCGACCCGCTCAATCATCATACCTACCTGA
>CAZMWC010000450.1:0-1585 GCA_964569805.1 uncultured Gallionella sp. | reverse complement strand
TTCCTGCCACAACGCGGAGGAATTGCGCCGTGCCGAGGCGCTGGGTTGCGACTTTGCGCTGTTGAGCCCGGTGTTGCCGACCCTGTCCCATCCCGGCGCGCCGCATCTGGGCTGGGAGAGTTTCGCGGCCATCGCGGCGGATTCGTCAATTCCGGTGTACGCGCTGGGCGGCTTGGCGCATGACGATATGCAGACCGCTTGGCAGCACGGCGCGCACGGAATCTCGCTTTTACGTCAGGCTTGGTGATCGGGCGGGAGAAGCTCCTGTTCGCGTTGTTCGACGCGATACTCTTCGTTGGCCCATTTGCCCAAATCGATCATCTTGCAACGTTCGCCGCAAAATGGGCGGAAGCGATTGTTGGTATCCCATTGGTGTTCCTTGCCGCATTGCGGGCAGGACACGATCGGTGGTGCTTTGCCCGGCATTATGAGGGGAGTGCGCAGAAGGTCAGATCGAACGGCACATCCTGCTCGAACAGGGTGGTTTTTGCGGCGTAGTCGGCGACGATGAAGCGAATATTGATGGCATATTTGTTGGCACCGACTTCGGGGATGCAGGCCAGGTCGCGGCTCAGGCTGACGCGCAGCATTTGCGCAATGCGCCCGCCCTGCATTTGCTGGAAAGTGCCGTTGTGTGCGGTGAAGTGGAAAACTTTGCCGCTTTCGCGCAACAGGCGCAGCACGATATTCAGTCCGGTGTGCAGGGGTTGGAACGGCATCAGCCACGACTGCAGCAGTTCGCGGCGCAGGTCGGCATCCTGTTCCTGCCAGTAGTGGTACGACGGCAGGTCGAATTCGCAGGTGCCGCCCGGCATGACGGCACGTTGCTTGATACCCATCAGCCATTCGTTTTCGCGCAGGTGCTGGCCGGTTTTTCCGGGCATGGCAAGGATATCCTCGGCGGCTTTTTCGATTTCCACGAGGATGGTGTCCAGGGCGTCATGGGAAATGGCAGGGTTATTGCGCAGCGTTGCAAGGGCGCGATTCTGGCGCTCCAGTTCCTGCAACAGTTCGGATTTCAGGTCGGCGCGACTGGCTACTTCAAGAATTTCGAACAGGGTGAGCAGTGCGGCATGATGATCCATGCCCTGATCTAGTTCGGTGTAGTGCGCTATGCGTGCGAACAGGCTCTCCAGGCGCAGCAGGGTGCGCACTTTTTCGTTGAGAGGAAACTCGTAGTCAATCACAATCGCATTGGCGGATAAATTTTATGCACAAATGGTGTACGGGAACGCGGCACTGCTTTACAACGTATGGGCTTTTATTTTTTGACGATTTGCGTGGTTGTATAAGTCTGCCAACAACGCACCAAGCATCGCGCACGGTTCCACAAATTCCGGCTTCCAGTTTACTTGCGTCATATACCGGCTAGCAGATGGATTAAGGGCATAAACAGGCCCTAATTCAAGATATTTCGTTTGGTGCGGCCTATGCAGCTTTCCACGTTGGAATAGCGTACGTGCAAAGCGGCCACCTGCCCGCTCAGACTGGCTACATCGCTGTCGTTGCGGATGATGTCGTCGGCAAGTTGCAATCGTTCGGCGCGCGGAGTTTGGCGGGCGATGATGGCGCGCACTTCCGCTTC
>CAZMWC010000449.1:0-1590 GCA_964569805.1 uncultured Gallionella sp. | reverse complement strand
GCTTGTGTGTGCCAATGACGATGTCCAGTTTGCCGTCCGCCAAATCTTTCAGCGCCTGCGTCACTTCTTTGGCGGAGCGGAAGCGCGACAGCTCGGCGATCTTGATCGGCCAATCGGCGAAGCGGGTGGAGAAATTCTGGAAGTGTTGTTCGGCCAGCAGCGTGGTGGGAACCAGCACCGCCACTTGCTTGCCGTCCATCACCGCGACAAACGCAGCGCGCAACGCCACTTCGGTTTTGCCGAAACCCACATCGCCGCAAATCAGTCTGTCCATCGGTTTGCCGGATTGCAGGTCGAGCAGCACGGCTTCGATGGCGGCGGCCTGATCGGCGGTCTCCTCGAATCCGGCGGAGAACGCTTCATAATCGTGATGGCTTAACTTGAAGGCGTGGCCTTTGCGTGTGGCGCGCTGCGCGTAGATGTTGAGCAACTCGGCGGCGGTGTCGCGCACTTGCTGCATCACGCGGCGCTTGGCCTTGTCCCAGGTGCCGCTGCCGAGCTTGTGCAACGGTGCGGCTTCCGGCGCGCCGCCACTGTAGCGGCTGATGACGTGCAGTTGCGACACGGGAACATACAGCTTGTCTTCGCCCGCATATTCCAGCAGCAGAAATTCGTTCTCGCCCTCGCCGAGGTCGAGGTTTACCAGCCCCTGATAGCGCGCGATGCCGTGCTGTTCATGTACCACCGGATCGCCGACCTTGAGCTCGGACAGATCGCGCAACATGCCTTCCACGTTGCTCTTTTTTGCGGCACGGGCGGCGCGGTTTCTGGGCTGCGCGGCATACAGTTCGGTTTCGGTGACGATGGAAATATTTTCATCCGGCAGCGCGAAGCCGATCTGGATAGCGCCGATGCCGAGCATGAATTTTTCGGGGCTGGCGAGGAAGGCTGCATAGTCTTCGCACACGGCGGGCGCGAGACCGTATTCCTTGAGATAGCCGGACATGATCTCGCGACGGCCGAGGCTTTCGGCGAGCAGCAAGGTGCGGCCTTTATAGGCGCGCAGGAAATCCTCGAATTTTTGCGTGGGGATTTCGGCGCGGCGGTCAACGGCGATGGGTGGGATGGGGTTCGTTGCGCAACGAGTTAGATTTTTTTGCGAGCTCTCACCCTCTCCCCCAGCCCCTCTCCCGCCAGCGGGAGAGGGGTGTTGATTTCCCTCGCCCGCTTGCGGGAGAGGGGGGAGCGCAGCGGAGGGAGAGGGTAGGACATCCACCCGCGCAAACTCCTTCACCCGGATAAAAAACTGCTCCGCATCCAGAAATAATTCTTTCGGCTCCAGCAGCGGATGCTGCGGATCGCCGCGCAGCAGGTTGTAGCGCGAAGCCGCATCCTTGGCGAAACCGGCGATGGCCTCATCCACATCGTGATGCAAACACAGCGTGGCGTTCTTGGGTAAATAGTCGAACAGTGTCGCGGTCTGCTCAAAGAACAGCGGCAGGTAATATTCGATGCCGGACGGCGCGATGCCCTTGCTCACGTCCTTGTAAATGCGCGACTTGGACGGATCACCCTCGAAACGGTCGCGGAAGTTCTGGCGGAAGCGCGCTTGTCCGGCATCGTCCAGCGGGAACTCGCGCGCGGGCAGCA
>CAZMWC010000448.1:0-1594 GCA_964569805.1 uncultured Gallionella sp. | reverse complement strand
CGCGCATTCTAGTGGCTCATGCAAGCTTTTGCAAATTTTTTTGCGGGGGCAGGCGATTAGGCTTTCCAAAGGGTAACGGGCTTCGCGCAGATGTTCAGGAAAATTATGGGCATTCCTAGAAATTCAAAGTTCCAAGCAAGGCAAGGCGCGAGCAAAAAATGTGACGCGGCATATACATGATATGCAAGGAGTAATTTTTTGTGGGCAACGCAGTATTGCGGCGAAATTTGGATTTATTGGAGATGCTCTTACTCCCCTCCGCCCGGTGATTTCTGGCGGGGCAGCAAGTCCATGAAATTCCCCGGCACCGGGAAAACGATGGTATTGGTCTTGTCCCCGGCGATGCCGGCGAGCGTCTGCAAGTAACGCAATTGCATCGCCTCTGGCTGGGCGCCGATCTGCACCGGTGTGGCTGCTCCCAGATTGGTGCCCGGTGCCATCGCGGCGACATGGCTGGCATAGAGAAGATACCGTCTTTTCGGTCAAGCGATTTTTGCATAATCTGACTGGTAAGGTTTGCGTGTTTTGATTACGCCGAAGCACAAATGCACCAGCTTGCGCATTGCGGCACCGAGAGCGGACATCTTGGACTTGCCGCGGGCAAGTAGTCGGTCATAGACGGCTTTGACATGCGGATTGTGGCGCGTCGCCACGACCGCAGCCATGTATAGCACGGCGCGTATTCTGGCAGGCCCAGCCTTTGAGAGCCTGGTACGCCCCATCACTGAGCTGCCTGACTGCCGTTCCACCGGCACCAACCCCAGATACGCCGCCAGTTGTTCGGCTGAACTGAACTCGTGGCTGTGCATCACCGAAAGCAGATTACCGCCTACCTGCGGGCCAACTGCCGGGATGCTCTGGAGCAAGGCCATGTCGTCCCTGAGGCTGGGGTGCCGATCAATGTGCTGGTCAATGTCCTGCTGCAGCTCGGCAAGCTGCTTGATCAGGAACTCGATGCTGTCTGCAAGGGATTGCCGTATCCGATCCGGTGTGTCGGTGGCGTCGGCCTTCTCCTGCCGGTTGCGCTCACGCTGCAAATCCTGGGTGATGGCCTCGCGCCGGGATAACAGCGCTTGCAGCATTCTGGCTTCCGGGGCGGGTGGCGTCCAGGCAGCAGGCCTGAGCAGGGCGCCGTAGCGCGCCAGCACAAAGCTGTCCACGCCATCGGTCTTGGTGCGCACCGCCAACCCGCGCCCGAAGTCTTTGACTTGCGCCGGGTTGACAATGGAAACCGTAATGCCGACATCCGCCAATGCCATAGCAGCTTGCTCGTGGTACACACCGGTGGCCTCCATGACGACATGCAGCACCCCTGGAGAAACATTTTGTTTGGCAACCCAAGCCAGCAAATCAACGATGCCGGACTTGGCGTTGCTTACCACCTTGGTCTTGCGACGGCCACTGGCTTCGTCCAGCAGCAGGCAACAATCCAGCTTGGCTTTTGCGACATCCATACCGAGATAGAACATGATGACCTCCTGTTACAATGTTGGCCAACTTCGCCCACTTGCCTTGTGCATACAGGGTTTGCCCCTTGGATACCGTTCAGTGTCTTTGCTGGCGAAAGGTGAAGCAGAGGGCTTGATCTACATAA
>CAZMWC010000447.1:0-1595 GCA_964569805.1 uncultured Gallionella sp. | reverse complement strand
AGCGTGGTCAGAAAGATTACGGAGAATGCAGGTTTCATAAGGTTCCCATAATTCGCCTTACCAGGCAGAAACATCATCCATTGTCGGCGCGCCTTTGCCCGGTTTGGGCAGTTGGCCGTCCACCTTGAGCGGATTGTCGGCGCGCTCCAGCTCATCCAGATGAATTCTGAGTCTGGTCTTGCGACGCGGCAGATAATGGTTGGCGGGGCTCGTGCCCCATTCCGGCATCAGCGCATAACCGCCATCCTCGCGGATCGCCTGCGATACCGCCGATGCCGGGTCGTGGATGTCGCCGAACAGGCGCGCGCTGGTCGGACACGCTTTTACGCAGGAAGGTTTGCGGTCGATCTCCGCCAGCGACATATCGTAGATGCGGTCCACGCACAGAGTGCATTTCTTCATCACCTTCTGCTTCTCGTCAAATTCGCGCGCGCCGTACGGACAGGCCCAGGAGCAATACTTGCAGCCGATGCACTTGTCGTAGTCCACCAGCACGATGCCGTCTTCCTTGCGCTTGTACGATGCGCCGGTCGGGCATACCGGCACGCAGGGCGGGTCTTCGCAATGCAAACAGGATTTCGGGAAATGCAGCGTTTCGCTGTTGGGATACTGCCCGATCTCGAAGGTCTGCACGCGGTTGAAGAAGGTGCCGGTCGGATTCAGACCGTAGGGGTTCTCGTCGCACAAGGGGCCGGCAGAACCGGAGGTGTTCCATTCCTTGCAGCTGGTCACGCAGGCGTGGCAGCCGACGCAGACATTGAGGTCGATGACCAAGGCGAGCTGGGTCATAGCGAAACCTCCAACCCATTGTCCACGAAAAACACGAAAGGCACGAAAAGAAACCCCAAGACACTTACTTTCTGATCTTCACGCAACAGTTTATTTTCCACTGAAAAAAGAGATTCTGGTTTTGTTCGTGTGTTTTCGTGTCTTTCGTGGACAGATGTTTTTCCCAAACTCATCATGCCCCCCCCTTCTTCTTGCCGCCGCCGAAATAGGCCAGCCAGCTCGGACGTTCGCTCATGCCGGGATAGGGCTTCATGGGTTCGAATTGCGGCGAAGCCTGTTCAGGTTCGCCCGCTTCCGCTTTATAAATTCGCACGCGCACGTCGTACCAGGCCGCTTGTCCGGTGATGGGGTCGGAGTTGGAGAAGCGCTTGCCGTCCGCTTGCGCCGGCAACTCTTCCGAGATCACGTGATTGAGCAGAAAGCCCTGCTGCGACTCGTTCGCGTCGGGCGCCAGATTCCACGCGCCGGCAGCTTTGCCGATGGCATTCCAGGTCCACACCGTGCCCGGCTCCACCGATTCGCTGTAGCGCGCCATACAGCGCACCTTGCCCCATTGCGATTCGCACCAGATCCAGTCGCCGTCGGCGATGCCCGCATCCTGCGCGGTGCGCGAGTTGATATGCAGATAGTTGTGCGCGTGGATCTGGCGCAGCCAGGCGTTCTGCGAGTCCCACGAGTGGTACATCGCCATCGGGCGCTGGGTCAGCGCGGTGAGCGGATATTTGAGCTTGTCGCTGGTCTGCACTTCCAACGGCTCGTAGTAGAACGGCAGCGGATCGAAGAAGGTCTCGATGCGTTTCGCCAGA
>CAZMWC010000446.1:0-1600 GCA_964569805.1 uncultured Gallionella sp. | reverse complement strand
CTGAGGTAAAGAATGCGTGATTTTTGCTGTATTTGCAACCGTATTTTTTACCTGTGTTGGCGCTAAGTAGTAATGTCCCCTTTCTCCCAAATAGAAATGTCCCCTTGAGTTTGCGTTAAGTAAACTCGATCCCCGATAAAAACCATAGCGGCGGACACTTTGAAATGGGAATGATGATGAGTCAAAAAGAAGCGAAACGGGGGCAGGTCATGGAGCTGCTGACGGCAGGTAAAATCGACCAAAAGGAAGCTGGCAAAATGCTGGCTGTCAGTGTGCGTCAAGTCAAGCGTATTTTGCGGTGTTACCGCACCTCGGGCTTGGCGGGGCTAATCAGCAAGAAGCGCGGACGAATCTCGAACCGGCGGGTGGACGAAACAATCAGGGTGGCCGCGATAAAGCTGATCGGCGAACACTATCGCGACTTTGGGCCGACGCTCGCGGCAGAGAAATTGGCCGAGCTTCATGATGTGCATCTGTCGGTTGAAAGCGCCCGCCAGATCATGATTGCGGCGGGCTATTGGAAGCCCAGAAAAGGTGCGTCCATCTGCGTGCATCCCATGCGCGAGCGCCGTGCCAGGCTTGGCGAACTGGTGCAGATCGACGGCTCTCCGCACGATTGGTTCGAGGGGCGGGCCGACCGGTGCACGCTACTGGTGTTCATCGACGATGCGACAGGCAAGCTCTTGCAGCTGCGCTTTGAGCCTGCCGAGACCACTCTGGGGTACATGCATGCCCTGCATGACCATATCGTGGCGCACGGGCTACCTGTGGCGCTCTACAGCGACAAACACAGCATCTTCCGCATCAATGCCAAAGAGGCCGATCCCGAGGCTGAAACACAATTCGGGCGGGCGACACGGGAACTGGGAATCGAGTGCATTCACGCAAACAGCCCGCAAGCGAAGGGGCGCGTAGAACGTGCAAACCAGACATTGCAAGACAGGTTGCCCAAGGAAATGAGGCTGGCTGGAATATCTGACATCGCCAGTGCAAACAATTGGTTGCCCGGCTTCGTTGACAGCTTCAACCGGCGCTTTGCGGTGATACCGAAGGATGCGGTCGATGCGCACATCGCCTACCCGGGCAGCGCGGAGGAGCTCGCGAATATCCTGTCCGTGCAGACCGCCAAAACGCTGTCAAAGAATCTCTCGTTCCAGCATGAATGCAATTTGATACAAGTGAAAACCAGCGGGACCGGATTGGCCATGCGAGGTGCCAAAGTAACCCTGCACGATCACTTTGACGGGACACGGGTGCTGCGCTGGAGAAATCGAAAATACACCTATACGACACTCACAAAAGCACAAAGAAAAACAGCGGAAGCGGATGGTAAATCCATCAATTTGCGGGTAGAAGAAGCGATCTCAAAGCGCTTTACAACAGAAATCAAGGCACGCAAACCGGCAGCCAATCACCCTTGGAGAAAAATGCACATCGGCAAGTCCGCCATCGATAGCAAAACCGTTATCCAGCAACACCGATGACGTAGGGAGAGAGGGACATTTCTACTTTGCAGGCGAGGGGACATTTCTATTTAGCGTTGACACCGTATTTTTTACCTGTTTGGCAGTCGTTCCGTTGCGCTTGTCCAGGAGCCCTG
>CAZMWC010000445.1:0-1602 GCA_964569805.1 uncultured Gallionella sp. | reverse complement strand
CGCAGCCTGCTCATGGCGCACCAGCACATGCTTGACCTTGTCCTGCTTGAACAGCTCGTCATAAATGAACAATACTGCCCCGCCGGGATAGCCAAACACATATTCGACCTGCTCCTCCTGCAAACAACGGATCAGTATCTCCGCGCCGGTCAACTCCATCACAAACACCCTAAATTTAAGCCCAAAAGAGCCGCGTAAGATAAAGGTTGGCGGCGTTTTGGTCAACCAATCAAACCGGTTTTCTTGAACAACCCGCACAATTCCACGATAATGCGCGCCCTTTACCGAACAGGTAATCCCACGCTTCCCCCCGGATGTCCAAAATGAAAAAACCAACCCGCCAGAGCATGACACCAAAGAATTTCGCCCCCTCCTGCTGCCGTGCGGCGCTGGTGCTGTTGTATCCGCTGGCAATCGCGGGCTGCGGCGACATCCCGGCGCTCAAGCCGCCCGTGTTCGACATGACGCGCCTCAATCTGGACGGCAGCGTGAACGACGGCAAGGACTACGCAAAACAACCGTGGGCGTGCGTGCTGGACAACCAGTCAGGCCTGGTCTGGGAGGTAAAACGAGCCGAACCCGGCTTGCACAACATCAACAACACCTACAGCTGGCTCGATCCGAACCCGGACAGCAACGGCGGCTGGGCAGGCAATGCCAAGGGTGGAACCTGCGCCGGCAGCGATTGCGATACTGCATCCTACATCAAAGCGGTCAATGCGGAAAAACTTTGCGGCTTCACGGACTGGTATCTGCCGAGCCGGTATGAATTGAACACCATTGTGGACCCCAGCGTTTTCTATCCCGGCCCCACCATTTCCAAAGCCTTTTTCCCGGAATCCCTGCCCGGAAAATACTGGACCGACACAACCTTCAAAACTCGCCGCGCCGGTGCCTGGGTATGGCGTCTCGATTATGGCAGCGATTACGTTGCAGAAAAAAACGAAACGCTAAGTGCCAGGTTAGCCCATGCCACCGTGAAAAAAACCGGCGAGCAGGCAATACGGTCTACGCTTGAATAAAGCGCCTGTTCAAATAAGCATGCTGCGCGGCTGCTTTACCGTGATGGTTATCTGAGCGACAAAACAAACTCCACCATGTTCTTGATGTCGTCATCGCCGAGTTTCGCGTAGGCCGGCATGGCATCCTTGCCCCAAACGCCGCCTTTGCTGCCGTTCTTGATAATTACGGCCATCCTGTCTGGCGCGCTGGCATCGCCTTTGTATTTCCTGCCAATTTCTCTCAGCGACGGCCCCAGAATCCTCCTGTCCATGCCATGGCAATTAAAACAGCCCTTCTTCTTGGCCAGCGCCTTGAACGCCGCCGCATCCACCGCCGCCCCCGCCTGACCTGAAAACATCAACACCGTTGCAGCTACCGCAATACCGACCCATTTCACCTTCATGATAATCTCCTTAACAGATAACTCTGGCAAACTTCCAGCAGCCTGGCTTTTCCAGCAAATCTTTTCCAGCAAATCTCGTGGCACACTACGCCATCATGCTACGCTACCGCCCGCTTTCTCCGAATATTAAAACACAAATTGCATGGCGCTTTCAGGCCAATTTTGATGGTTAACCAAGTGGCTTGCTCGTCATTCGA